>NZ_JBSFRU010000092.1:0-19467 GCF_053589395.1 Nocardia sp. NPDC003345 | reverse complement strand
GATCGCCCGGAACTGCTCGATGAGTTTCACCCGGTCGGCCGGGGTGGCGGCCAGCGGCGCGACATTGAGCACCGTGACGCCCGCTTCGGCGAACGCGGCGACCCGCTCCTTGACGAAGCCGGCCGGCCCGATCAGCGAGATATCGCGGACCAGGGCGTCGGGGACCACCTTGGTGGCCTCGTCCTTCTTCCCGGCCAGGTACAGCTCCTGGATGCGGTCCGCCTCGGCGCCGTAGCCGTACCGGGTGGCCAGGGTGTGGTAGAAGTTCTTGCCTTTGGCCCCCATACCGCCGATGTAGAGCGCCAGCATCGGTTTGACGAATTCCAGCAGCGGTTCCACGTCCTCACCGATGGCCAGCGCCGGGCCGGCGTAGACGTCGAGCGGGCCCAGCGCGGGATCACGCCGCTGCTGCCCGGCCCGCAGCGCCTCACCGAACACCTCGTCGGCGCGTTCGGGCAGGAAGAAGATCGGCTGCCAGCCCTCGGCGATCTCGGCAGCCAGTTGTACATTCTTCGGGCCCAGCGCGGCCAGCAGCACCGGAACCCGTTCCCGTACCGGATGATTGATGAGCTTGAGCGGTTTGCCCAGCCCGGTGCCCTCCCCCTCGGGCAGCGGGATCCGGTAGTACTTGCCCTGGTATTCCAGTTTCTCCCGGCGCCAGACCTTCCGGCAGATCTCCACGAGTTCGCGGGTCCGCCCGATGGGCGCGTCGTAGGGCACACCGTGGAAACCTTCGATGACCTGCGGGCCCGACGCGCCCAGTCCGAGAACGAACCGGCCGTCGGAGACGAAGTCCAGCCCCGCGGCGGTCATTGCGGTCAGGGTCGGGGTCCGGGTGTAGAGCTGCATGATTCCCGAGGCCAGCTGCAACCGCGTGGTCTTCGCCGCGAGGTAGCCCAGGGCACTGACCGCGTCGAACGAGTAGGCCTCGGGCACGAACACTACGTCCAGGCCCGCCCGTTCCAAATCGGCCACTTCGGCCGCCGCCTCGGTGAAGCCGCCCGAATAGTTGATACTCAATCCGATCCGCATGCCCTCAACATAATCCCGGCTACGGGGTGGCCCCGCACCGGCCACGCCGGGCGAGGAGGTAGGTTGAGAGCGAAAGCTTCACCGGTAGTCCAGCTAATCTCTGGCAATTATGATCGAGGAAGGCCGAATCGTGTCGCAGCCCACCCAATCGCCACAGCACACCGCCTCCGGTTTCGGCGGTTCGCCCATCGGCGACTACCTGGGCGAACTCGCGGCGAAGGTGCCCGCGCCGGGCGGCGGCGCCGTCGCGGCGCTACACGCGGCGCAGGGCGCGGCACTGGTCGCGATGGTCGCGCGGTACACCACCCGCGCCAAGGATGCCGAGCACCGGCCCGTGATCGACCGGATCATCGACGCGGCGGATATCGCGCGCGACCGGGCCCTGGCCCTGGCCGACGCCGACGCGGCCGCGTTCACCGCGGTCGGCGCCGCCTACAAACTCCCGCGGGAGACCGAAGAAGAAAAGACGCGCCGGGCGGCGGCCATCGAGGACGCTCTGACGGAGGCAGCCCGCGTGCCGGCCGCGGTGGTCGACGAGGCCGACGGGATCCTGATCCTGGCAACCGAATTGCTGCCGATCGGAAATACGAATGTTGTCACCGATATCGGGGCCGCGGGCGCGGCGGCGCGGGCCGCGGCGGTGACCTCCCAGCTCAATATCGAGATCAATCTGGCCTCGCTTCCCATGGAACATGCCGCCGCATTCACCGGGGTGCTGGGCCGGATCGAGGAAATCACCGCCCGCGCGGATTCCCTCCATCAAGAGGTATTACGCGCCGTCCGCGGATGATTCGGATGCACATATCAGCAGGTACGAATTAACCAGTTATATGCCGAACTGCGATTATTCGAGATCGGATGAACAACGGGGCACGCGTAGAATGAGGGTCGTTCCTGATATTCACACTGCTCCACCGCTCGACCCAGGCACAATCGGCTAGACCGGCCGGCGGGGCTCCGGCGGCCGGGCAACTGTTTGCTCCAGCTCGACGAGTGCAGGAGGTAACGGTGAGGATCGGGTACACATCGGCGCCGTCCGCGGCGGAAGCCCACGAACCGGGTATCGATGTCATCACCGAACGCGGAGTCGTATCGAATATCGCCGACTGTTCGGCTGATCCCGGTGCGCTGGCGCCAGGTCAGGCCAGACGCGCCCTCGATATCCATTGGCTCTGTTCTCCCGAATGTCTGGTCCGTAGACGGGCCGCACTCACCACCGCGATAGCCGCACCCCCTGACCGGCCCGCGTCCGGCATTTCGCCGGGCCCGCGGGCCCGGCGCGGCGATTGATTCCCGCACGGCGGGCACCTTCCGCCCTTCGCCCGTGCGTTCTTTCTCTCTGCCGGAGTATTCCGGCGCACTTCCGATAGCACCACAGCTCTCCAGCGAGTGGTTTCTCGATCGGCTCCACCCCTTGGCCGGGCGGCGTCAATCGCACGTTCGCGCGGCCACTAATCGAGGAGGAAGAGTTGAGCACAATATTTACGAATACCGAAGTCGAATCCGATACTCCGGCGCGAAAACCCCGGCACGCCCGGTTCGGCGGAGCCGGACGTAACCACCCCCTCAACATCGTCCTGGTCGCACCGCCGTACTTCGACGTGCCCCCGGCCGGATACGGCGGCGTCGAGGCCGTGGTGGCCGAACTGGCCGATACCCTGGTCGCGCGGGGTCACCGGGTGACGCTGCTGGGCGCCGGAAAGCCCGGTACCGACGCGGAATTCGTACCGGTCTGGGAGACCATCCAGGCCGACCGGCTGGGCGACCCGTTCCCGGAGATCGTCAACGCGCTGAAAGTGCGGCGCATGGTCGAGAAGCTGGCCCGCTCCCGCCATATCGACATCATCCACGACCACACTTTCGCCGGCCCGCTCAATGCCCCGGCCTACGAGAACCTGGGCATCCCGACCGCGGTCACCGTGCACGGGCCGGTCGACAACGATATGTGGGAGTACTACGGGGCGCTCGACGAGCACACCCGCCTGGTCGCGATCAGCGACCGCCAGCGCGAACTCGCCCCGAGCTTCAACTGGATCGGCCGCGTGCACAACGCGCTGCGCCCCAGCGAATGGCCGTTCCGCACCGAGAAGCAGGACTACGCGCTGTTCCTCGGCCGGTACGCCTCCTACAAGGGTCCGCAGCTCGCACTGCGCGCCGCCCACGAAGCCGGTATCAAATTGATCCTGGCCGGTAAATGCAACGAGCCGCCGGAGAAGGCCTTCTTCGCGCAGGAGATCCAGCCCCTGCTCACCGATACCGACCACGTCTTCGGGGAAGCGGACGCGGTGGCGAAACGGGAACTGCTCGCGGGCGCGCGCTGCCTGCTCTTCCCGATCCAGTGGGAGGAGCCGTTCGGCATCGTGATGATCGAGGCCATGGCCTGCGGCACCCCGGTGGTGGCGCTGCGCGGTGGCGCGGTCGAGGAGGTCGTCGAAGACGGTGTCACCGGCATCATCTGCGATCATCCCGACGAACTGCCGGCCGCCATCGCCCGGGCGAGCGAACTCGATCCGCACGCCTGCCGTCGGCGTGTCGAGGATTATTTCGGCGTGGATGGGCTCGGCGCCGGGTACGAGGCCGCCTATTACCGCATACTCGATGCGTGGGACGAGTCCCACAGCAGGGGCCAGGTATCGACCGCAGCCGGCCTCCGCCGCGCCGCGGTACCCGCGATCCGCAGCGACGCCGGCACGACACCGGTATGGAGCAGGGCATGAGCGTACCGCCGCCGAGAATTCTCAACTCCGGCCAGCCCGCCGCCGTCAACGGCGGCGGCGGGACGGTCACCCTGGTCGAGGCGAGCACTTTCTGCTTGTCCGACCCCCTCGGCGATATTCATTCCGGCACTTCGCAGGGACTGTTCTATCGCGATTCCCGGGTGATCTCGCGCTGGGAACTGCGCTTGGACGGCCAGCCCGCCGAACATCTCACGGTGCTCACGCCGGAGGCGTTCAAGGGCCGGTTCATCCTGCGTAAACCGCCGCGGGCCGGCGTCGCGGACAGCACCGTGCTGGTGGTGCGGCGCCGCCTCATCGGTAACGGCCTCAAGGAGGCCATCACCGTGCACAACCTCGGTCACGAGGACACGGCGATGACCGTCACCCTGTTCGTCGACTCCGATTTCGCGGATCTGTTCGCGGTCAAGGAAGGCCGCAACCACGGCGGCGGTGCCGAGCACAACGCCGTGGACGGCGATCTGCATCTGACCGATCACAACGAACCCGGCCGCGGCCTGACCATCAGCGCCACGGCCGGGGCGGTGATGCTGCCGGGCACCATCACCTGGCAGGTGGTGGTGCCGGCGCGCGGTCGCTGGGATACCGAGATACTGGCCCAGCCGGTGCTCTCGCACCGGCGGGTCCAGATGGCGTTCGGCGACGACGAGGACAGCCCGATCAGCCGGCTCAAGGCCTGGCGGGCCACCGCCACCGATCTCACCGCCACCGATCCGGCGCTCTCGGAGATACTGCAGCGCACCGAGAGTGATCTGGGCGCGTTGCGTATCGACGGCAGCGTCGACGGCGCGCCCGCCTATGTGGCGGCCGGGGCGCCGTGGTTCATGGCGCTGTTCGGCCGCGACAGTCTGCTCACCTCCTGGATGGCGCTGCCGCTGGATTCCGCGCTGGCCGTCGGTACTCTGCGCCGGCTGGCGGATCTGCAGGGCACCAGGGTCAACCCGATCACCGAGGAGGAGCCGGGCCGCATCATGCACGAGATGCGGCACGGCCCGGCCAGTGGCCAGGTCCTCGGCGGCACCGTGTACTACGGGTCGGTCGACGCGACCCCGCTGTTCGTCATGCTGCTGGCCGAATGCTGGCGCTGGGGCGCCGGGGACGCGGTGGTCCGGGAACTGCTCCCGGCCGCGGACGCGGCACTGGCCTGGATCGACGAATACGGCGACGCCGACGGCGACGGATTCGTCGAGTACCGCCGGAAAACCGACCGGGGGCTGGCCAACCAGGGCTGGAAGGACAGTTTCGACTCCATCAACGACGTCACCGGCCATCTGGCCGAACCCTCGATCGCGCTGTGCGAGGTGCAGGGCTACGTGTACGCGGCCCGCCTGGCCCGGGCCCAGCTGGCCGAGCACTTCGGCGACGCCGGCACCGCCGCGCGGCTGCGCGAACAGGCCGAGACCCTCAAGGCCCGGTTCGACGAGGCGTTCTGGGTGGAGAAGAACGGCTGGTACGCGGTGGCGCTGGACGGCCAGAAGAACCAGGTGGACGCACTGACCAGTAATGCCGCCCAGTGTCTGTGGACCGGGATCGTCTCCGACGAACGGGCCGCGGAACTGATCGAACGTCTCGCCGACGTCGCGATGGACAGCGGTTTCGGTCTCCGGACCCTGGCCGCCACGATGGGCGCGTTCAACCCCATGAGCTATCACAACGGGTCGATCTGGCCGCACGACACCGCCATCGCGGTCGCGGGGCTGCTGCGGTATCGCCATATCCCGGGCGCGAGCGAACTGGCCGAGCGGCTCACCACCGGTCTGCTCGACGCCGCCGGCGAATTCGGTGGCCGGCTGCCCGAGCTCTTCTGCGGGTTCGCCCGCACCGAGTTCCGGTCCCCGGTGCCCTACCCGACCTCCTGCTCTCCGCAGGCATGGGCCAGTGCGGCGCCGCTGCTGCTGGTGCGCTCGTTCCTGGGTCTGTCGCCCTGCGCGCCGCACCGTGTCCTGCGGGTGACCCCGCAACTACCGCGGGAGTGGGGCAAGGTGGGCCTCACCGATCTGCGGCTGGGCCCGGCGACGGTCAGCATCCACGCGGAGGGGTCGACCATGCACGTCCACGGCCTGCCCGACGATTGGAAACTCGTCACCGAATAGCAACCCCCGGTGTGTCAACATCGCAAAGCGGTGCCGGGACGATATCTTGGGTGGTTGAGTTGATCATGGCCCCTTAGGATGGACGTCTGTCCACCAGTCGTCCGTAAGGGGTGGAACCATGAATACTGTTGCCCGGCATCTGTTTCTGGCGATCGCGATCGCCCTCTCACTGGTGGTCGTCCCCGCCGGGGCGAACGCGATGACGATCGGGGATTCCCGCTCCGCGCCTGTCGCCGCCGTAACGCCCGCCCAGGGCGCGGTGGTCGGTATCGCCCATCCCGTTACCGTCCGGTTCTCCGCCGCCGTCACCGACCGGGAGCGCGCCGAGCGCTCGCTCTCGGTCACCGCCGGCGATCCGCTGCCCGGTACCTACTCCTGGCGGGGAGACCGCGAGCTGAGCTGGACTCCCACCGGTTTCCTACCGGCGAACACCACCTTCACGGTGAACTTCGGCGAGCGCCGTACGCAGTTCCAGACCAACGGCGGCGTGATCGCCGACGCGAATATGTCCACGCATACGTTCACGGTCAGTATGGGTGGACAGGTGGTGCGCACCATGCCGGCCTCGATGGGTAAGCCCGGCTGGGAGACCCCCGTCGGTACCTTCCCGGTGCTGGAGAAGTTCCGCAACATCATCTTCGATTCGCGCACCATCGGTATCCCCCTGGATTCCGCGGAGGGATATCTGATCGACGGCGAATGGGCCGAACGGCTCACCTGGGGTGGTGTCTTCGTACACTCCGCGCCCTGGTCGGTGGATGCGCAGGGCAATTCGAACGTCAGCCACGGCTGTATAAACCTCGCCCCCGCCGATGCCTCGTGGTACTACGAGAACGTCGGGATCGGCGATCCGGTCACGGTGCACTGGTAAGCCGTTCCATCCGGCCCGCACTGCGTGGTCGTCCGTGATCCACTAGAACGGGTGGAGAACGAGCGCACAGTGAACGACGAAGGGGGCCGCGCCATGGATCGACCGCCGTCGAACCGGGGCGACGGTGCGGACCGGTTTCCCACCGAGCCCGTCCGCCCGCCGCCCGGTGGCCCCCGCCCCGGCGACCCCGATCCACAGTCGTGGCGGCCCGAGCTGTACCTGCCGTCGCACGGTGGGCCCGGTACGGGCGACGAATCGCTGCCCACCGAGCCCATTCCGGTCCTGCGGCCCCCGCACCCGCCGGTCGGCGCGCCCGAGCACTACGAGGGCGATTGGGCGGACTGGGTGGCGCACGGGCATCCGGACGGGCCCGGCGCCGAGTACCCCGCGGAACCCGAGCGGGCACCCGCTCCGGCCGCCGCCGCGTCCGATTCCGGGCCGGCCGGGTACCCGTCGGCCCACGAGCCGCCGGACGGGCCGGGTGGGCCGCGAGAAGACTCCCCGGACGCCGAGCCGGCCACGGCACAGCAGCGGCTGCGGGCCCGGCTGAACGCATCGGACGGCGCCCGTACGGTCCCGGCGGCACGTGCGGATACCGCCTCCTCGCGCGGGGGTATCCGCTGGATACCGGTGTTGCTCGGTATCGCCGGCGTGGGGGCCCTGGCAGCCGCCGCGTACGTCCAGTTCGCGGTCGTCGGCGGTGGTGATCCGCCCGTTCCGGCCACCGCCGCGCCGAGTGTCGCCGTGCCCGGGACCGCGGCGGCCGATCCGCAATGCCCGGCCGGACGCACCGGCAACACCGTGCAGGGCAACGGCCCGGGCGGCGACGCCTCCGGTCCCGACGCGATCTTCGGGTTCCAGCACGCCTACTACGCCGGGCGGTCCGGCGAACAGGCACGGGCCCTGGTCGCACCGGACGCCGCGGTACCGTCCGCCCCCGATATCCAGCGCGGTATCGACAGCATTCCGGCCGGTACCACCTATTGCGTGCAGATCGCCCCCGGCGCCTTCGTCGGCCAATACACCGTGACGGTCACCGAGTACCGTCCCGGTTCGGCGCCCCTGGGCTACAACCCACAACTGGTGACCACGATGCGAATCGGTGACCGGACCCTGATCACGGGTATCGGCCCCATGCCGTGACCGCCACGATTCGGCCCGGATCGCGGATCGAGGTGGTCGGCGGCTCCCACGGGGAGCAGACTCGGAAGATGGACGCCATCGGCACGGCCCGGGTCCCCGACCATCCCACGGTGCAGGCCGCGTTGTCACTGGCCCGCCGCGCCCCCTCGGTCCACAACACCCAGCCCTGGCGGTGGGTCTTCGACGGGCACCGGCTCCAGCTGTACCGGGATACCGGCCGCCGGCTCGCCTCGGCCGATCCTCAGGGCCGCCAGCTCGTCATCAGCTGCGGCGCCATGCTCGACCACGTCCGGACGGCGTTCGCCGCGGCCGGCTGGGATACAGAGCTGACGCGGCTACCGGATACCTCTCCCGACCACCTGGCCGGTATCGAGTTCGCACCCGCCCGCCTCGTATCCGATGATGTGCGCGAGCGTGCGGCCGCCATCGACCGCCGCTACACCGACCGGCTGCCGATGCTGCCGCCCCGGGACTGGGACCGGGTGGCGCCCACTCTCGCCACGACCGCGACCGCGCACGATATCGTGCTGGAGGTACTTGCCGACTCCGCCCGGCTGCGACTGGCGGCCGCGTCGGCGCAATCCGCCGCGCTGCGCGAATACGATCCGCAATACCTCAACGAACTGCACTGGTGGGCGGGTAACGACTCCCCCGCCGACGGCGTGCCGATCTCCGCGCTGGTCTCGGCCGCCGAACTCGCGCAGGTCGGCGTGGGGCGGGCCTTCCCGGCCGCCCCGCCTTCGCTGCGGCGCGGCGAGCTGACCGATGCCTCTCGACTGCTGGTGCTGGGGTCGGCCGCCGACAGTCCCCCGGATTGGCTGCGTACCGGTGAGGCCCTGTCCGCGGTGCTGCTGGCCTGTACGGCGGCCGGGCTGGCGACGTGTCCGCTCACCCATATCACCGAGGTTCCGGTGAGCCGGCGCACCATCACCAACCTGCTGACCGTGCCGGCGCTGCCGCAGGTGGTGATCCGGGTGGGCACCGCCCCCACCTCGTCCGCGCAGCCGCCGACGCCACGCCGCCCGGTCGGCGATTTCCTGGATCTGCACCGCGAACGCTGACCACGACGATTTCCGGTGCCGGACGCGGTCCGGCGCGGGAACGGCCCCGGACCCGGTGGAATCGGATTACTGTTCCCCCATGAGTGCCGCGATCGATATCTCCGGTCTGGTCAAGACATTCGGGCGCACCCGCGCCCTGGACGGGCTCGACCTCCAGGTCGCCGCCGGTGAGGTGCACGGTTTCCTCGGTCCGAACGGCGCCGGTAAGTCCACCGCCATCCGGGTGGTGCTGGGGCTGTTGCGGGCCGACGCCGGCACGGTCCGGTTACTCGGCGGTGATCCGTGGTCCGATACCGCCGAGTTGCATCGCCGGCTCGCCTATGTGCCCGGCGATGTCGGTCTCTGGCCCGGACTCACCGGCGGGGAGGTGATCGATCTGCTCGGGCGGTTACGCGGCGGCCTGAACGAGACCAGGCGCGCCGATCTGCTGGACCGTTTCGATCTCGATCCGACGAAGAAGGGCCGCACCTACTCCAAGGGCAACCGGCAGAAGGTCGCGCTGGTGGCGGCGCTGGCCTCCGATGTGGAACTGCTGCTGTTCGATGAGCCCACCTCCGGCCTGGATCCGCTGATGGAGGCGGTTTTCCAGGAATGCGTGGAGGAGATGCGCCGCGACGGCCGGACGGTCCTGCTGTCCAGCCATATCCTCGCGCAGGTGGAAGCACTGTGCGACCGCCTGACCATCATCCGGCACGGGCGCGCGGTGGAAACCGGGACCCTGACCGATCTGCGCCACCTCACCCGCACCTCCATCGATGCCGATACCCGGCGCCCGGCGACGGGTATGGACGAACTGCGGGGTGTCCACGATCTCGTGGCCGACGGCACCCGGGTCCGCTTCCAGGTCGACACCGTCGATCTGGGCGCGGCGATCGAGCATCTCACCTCCTTCGGGATCCGGACCCTGACCAGCCGCCCGCCGACCCTCGAGGAATTGTTCCTGCGGCACTACGGCGACGAGCTCGCGGCGGCGGGGGTGCCGGAATCGTGACCACGCTGCGAACGCGAACCCCGCGCGGCCGGTTCGCCGGCACCTGCACCGGCACCGCCACTCTCACGCGGTTCGCGCTGCGCCGCGAACGTCTGCCGCTGGTGGCGTGGATCGTGGGCGGCACCATGATCTATTGGTCGCAGGCGGTGGCACTCGACGCGGCCTATCCGGAACAGGCGGATCTGGACGCGCTCGCCCGCAGTATGTCCGGCAACGCCGCGATGATCGCGATGGCGGGTCCGCCCCGGGTGCTCGACACCGTCGCCGGCCAGGTCGCGTTCCAGTCCAGCGCGTTCGGCATGGTGGTGGCCGGGCTGATGAGCATGTTCCTCATCGGCCGGCACACCCGCGCGAACGAGGAATCCGGCCGCGACGAACTCATCCGGTCGGCGGTGGTCGGCCGGTACGCACCCTCGATGGCGGCGTCCGTGGTCACGGTGACCGCGAATATCCTGCTGGGCCTGGCCATCGCGGCGAGCCTGATCGGGTACGGGCTGCCCGCGGCCGGGTCGATCGCGCTCGGTGTGGGGGCCGCCTGCGCGGGTCTCGTATTCGGCGCGATCGCGTTACTGGCCGCCCAGATCACCGCGGGCACCCGGAGTTGTTACGCGATCACCGGCGCCGCACTGGCCGTGTCCTATCTGCTGCGCGCGGTCGGCGATGTCGGCAACGGCGTGCTGTCGTGGCTGTCTCCGCTGGGGTGGGGACAGGCCATGCGGCCCTACGACCACGAGATCTGGTGGCCCGCCCTGTTGTCCCTGATGGTGGCCGCGGCGATCGGAGTGATCGCGGCTCAGGTCCTGGACCGCCGGGATTTCGGCGCGGGATTGCTGCCCCCGCGGCCGGGCCCCGCACGCGCCGCCGAATCCTTGCACGGCGTCTTCGGATTGGCGTGGCGGCTGCAGCGGGGCCTGCTGATCGGATGGGCGACCGGGATGTTCTTCGGTGGCCTGGCCTTCGGCACCATCGGTGACGATGTCGAGGATCTACTCGGCGATATCGACCTGAATCAGGTTCTCGGCCAGAACATGGGCAGCATGGTCGACGCGTTCTACGCGATGGCCGTGGCGATCCTGGCGATCATCGCCGCCGCCTATACGATCTCCGCGGGTCTGCGCCCGCGGGCCGAGGAATCGGCCGGGCACGCCGAACCGTTGCTGTCCACCCGGCTGTCGCGGCTACGCTGGCTGGCCGGGCACGCGGTGATCATGCTGGCCGGGTCGGCCGTGGTGGTCGCGCTGAGCGGCTTCGGGATGGGTATCACCTACGGGTTGATCACCGGCGACCTCTCGCAGCTGATCACCCTCACCGGGGCCGCCCTGGCCTACCTGCCGGCGGTGTGGGTCCTCGGCGGTGTGACACTGTTCCTGTTCGGTGTCGCGCCGCAGATCACCACGGCGGCATGGCTCGCCATGGCCTTCTGCGTCGTGGTTCTCATGTTCGGCGCGACACTGAAGTTCCCCGGTTGGCTGATGAGCCTGTCGCCTTTCGACAATATTCCGCTGGTGCCCGCGCAATCCTTCGACGCCGTTGCGGTACTCGTCACCGCGGGTGTGGCGCTACTGCTCTGCGCCGCCGGCGCGTTCGGTTTCCGCCGCCGCGATCTACAGACCAACTGAGGCCCCTACCGGACAGCGCCGGGAATACGCCGCGCGGTATCAGCGCCCGCTGTGAATGGGTCCGCTCTCGGGGAAGGTCACCGGCAGCGATACCAGTGCCCGATGGAAGGGACCCGGCCGCCAGCGCAGCTCCGAGCTGGGCACCGCCAGCACCATTTCCGGTATCGCGTCCAGCAACTGGTCGAGGGCGTGCTGCACGATCAACAGCGCGACCGGGCGAGCCGGACAGCCGTGCGGGCCGATACCGAAGGCCAGATGGGAGCGGTTGTCGGTCAGGCCGCCGGATTTGATGGCGGGATCGGTGTTGCAGGCAGCCATGCCGATCACGACGGGCTGATGCGCCGGCAACCAGATCCCGTCGATCAAGATCGGCTGGCGCGGATAGCTGATGCAGTAGTTCGCCAGCGGCGGATCGCTGAACAGCACCTCGTCGAGCGCGTCCCGCGTGGACAGGCTGCCGTCGAGTACCGTGGCCGCGAATCGCTCGTCGGTGAGCATATGCAGCAGCGTGTTGGCGATCAGGTTCTGTGGCGGTTCGGTACCCGCGCCGTAGAGCAGCGCCAGCTGCTGCCGGGTCTCCTCATCGGTGAGCTGGGCGTGGTGGCGGACCAGCCGGGTGGTGATATCGGAGCCCGGCTGCACCCGTTTGAGGCGGGCCAGTTCGAGCAGAGCATCGGCCTGGGCCACGTTCCCCTCGGCGGCACCGACCGTATCGAACATGGCGGCCAGCCCGCGGGCCGCCCGATGACCCAATTCGGGCGGGCAGCCGAGCATGGAGTTGAGTACGGCGAAGATGAGCGGGGCGGCGTACTGGCCCACCACATCGCAGTAGCCGTCGGCGCAGAAAGAATTGATGAGCGTGATCGAGATCTCGTCGATCACGGAATGCAGTTCGTGCATATCGACCCCGTCGATGGCCGCCACCGCCGCCGACCGGTAGCGCAGCCGGTCGTTACCCACGGTACGCAGCGGATTGGGGCGGTATTCCATCATCGGCAGCACCGGGCAGTCGTCGGGTATACCGCGCTGCCACATACGTGGATCGGCGGGGAAATGCTCCGGATCGTTGAGGATACGGAGGGCGGTGTGGTACCCGATCACCAGGGTCGCCGGTACTCCGGGAGAGAGTTCCACGGGTGCCAGTGAACCGAACCGGCTCCGCATATCGCGGTACACCCGGTGCGGATCGGCCGCGAAATCCTCTGTGTACAGCGGGATGCGCGGACCCGACGCGTCCACCGGCGAGCCGTGGACCATCACACGCTGATCGGGCAGTTCGAGTTGGGCAGGTTGCGCTGTGGTCAAGACATCACACTCCGAGGTTCGTATGAATCGGCGAATAGTGCGTTCTCGCAGACTTATCCGCCGACCCATACATCCCGCTCAGCGACGTCCGCGACGAGCCATCAGCAATGAAGTTGTAGTAGACCGGAATTCCCCAGCGTACCGGGTTCAGCCCAGGTACACAGGCAATTCCTGGTGACCGTTGGACACGAAACTCACCACCGGCCGCAGTTCGCTCACCTCGACCGCCAGCCGCATATCCGGGAACCGCCGGAACAGGGCGGGCAGGGCGATCTCGCCCTCCATCCGCGCCAGCGGGGCGCCGATGCAGTGGTGCGCGCCGTGGCCGAAGGAGATGTGATCCTTGTTCGAGCGGGTGATATCGAAGCTGTCGGTGGTCGGCCCGTGCACCTTCGGATCCCGGCCCGCGGCGGCGTAGGAGGCCAGGATCGCCTCGCCCTTGCCGATGCGCGGGCCACCCGGGATATCGATGTCCTCGACCGCGTACCGCAGGGGGAGATGCGCGACCGGCGCCTCGTAGCGCAGCGTCTCCTCCACCACCTCCGACCAGCTCACCTGGCCCGCCAGGGCTGCCGATCGCTGCTGCGGATGGGTGAGCAGCGCGACGATCGCCTGATCCAGAAGGTTCACCGTCGTCTCGTGTCCGGCGTTGATGGTCAGCATCAAGGTGTTGACGATCTGCTGGTCGGTCAGCTGCGAACCGTCCTCGTCCCGGTTGGTGATCATCACGCTGGTGATGTCGTCACCCGGGTTCGCCCGGCGGTACTCGACGAGTTCGGAAACCAGGCCGAACATCTCGACATAGTTGGCCTGCGCGGCCGCCTCGTCGATGGTCGTATCGAAATACCGGTCGACGCACACTCGCAGCGGCGCGCCCAGTGATTCCGGGACCCCGAGCAGTTCGGTGATCACCTGGATCGGCACCGGATACGCATACCCCTCCCGCAGATCCACCACCGAGCCGGCGGGCGCCGCGGCCAACGCGTCCAGCAGCTCCGCCACCAGCGCTTCGACCCGGGTACGCAGGGCCGCGGTCCGACGGTGGGTGAACGCGGGCGAGACGAGTTTACGCAGCCGCCGGTGGTCGGGGCCGTAAGCGGTGAACATGTTCTCCACCGCGATCCACGGCAGCAGCGGCCAGTCCTCGGTGATCTCACCGTTGCGGAACGCCGCCCAGTGCTGGCGCGGATCCTTGGACACCCGCGGGTCGGTCAGCAGGCTCTTCAATACCGCCGCATCGGTGACCGACCAGGCCGGCACACCGCCGGGCAACTCCACCAGCGCCACCGGGCCCTGGGCCCGCAACCGTGCCGATTCCCCCTGGGTATCGGCCCCGGCCATATCCAGGACGATGGATTCGCGTTCCAACGAGTATCTCCTTACACAATGTTGAACGGCGGAGAAGGCGGGAATGCGACCGGTAGTGCCGCCAGCGCCCGGTGGAAAGGCCCCGGCCGCCAAGCGAGTTCCTCGACCGGCGTCGCCAGCTCCAATTCCGGCAGCGTATCGAGCAGCAGATCGATCGCGCCCTGGACCACCACGAAGGCCGGCGATTGGGCCGGACAGGCATGCGGCCCGATACTCCACGCCAGATGCGAACGGTTGCCGATGTGGTCGCCGCCGCGGATCACCGGATCGTTGTTGCATGCGGCCAGACTGATCACCACCGGCTGATGGGCCGGCAACCAGGTGTTGTCGACCAGGATCGGCTGCCGGGGATAGGTGGTGCAGAAGTTCGCCATCGGCGGGTCGTTGAACAGCACCTCGTCCAGCGCGTCACGGGTCGACAGACTGCCGCCCAGCATACTGCCGCCGAACCGGTCGTCGGTCATCATCAGCAGCAGGGTGTTGTTGATGAGGTTCTGCTGCGGTTCGACGCCCGCGCCGTAGAAGCTGATCAGATTCGACAGCATCTCCTCGTCGTCGAGTGCGGCCGGATGATGTACCAGCCGTGAGGTGACGTCGTCGCCGGGATCGGAGCGCTTCTGGAAGATGAGCTCCATCAGCGCCTCGCTCAGATGGGTCATCCCCCATTCGGCGTTGACGGTGTCGAAGAGCGCGGCCATACCGTTGGCCACCCGCTCCCCCAGCTCCGGAGTACACCCGACCATCCGGTTGAGCACCTCGAAGACCAGCGGAAACGCATACTGGGTGACCAGGTCGGCTTTGCCGGATTCGCAGAAGGTATTGATCAGCGGGAGCGCGATGCTCTCCACGGTCTGATGTAACTCGTGCAGATCGATCCCGTCGATCGCGTGCACATAGGCCTGGCGGTAGCGCTGATGCAGCTCACCACTGTTACGCAGCGCGTTCGGATACCACTCCATCATCGGCCTGACCGGTGAGTCGGCCGGAATGCTGGTCTGCCAGGTGCGAGGATCGGCCGGGAAACGATCCGGATCGTTGAGGATCCGGACGGCCGCGTCGTAACCGATCACCAGCGTCGCGGGGACTTCCGGGGCCAGATCGATCGGGACCAGCGAACCGTAGCGGCTGCGCATCGCGGCGTAGGCACGATGCGGATCATCGGCGAATTCCTCGGAGAACAGACTGAAACGCGGGCCGACGCCTCCGGTGGGTTCCCCGACCACCGGACAGCCGGCGAATGGGGGTTGTTGCTGCGGAACCGGAGAGAACTGCGTGGTCAAAGACGAGACTCCAATCGGTGGAACAAGTATTCGACGAGCGTGATCAGCGACTGTATGCAGGTACGCCGGTCACGCGCGTCGAGCGCGATGAGTGGAGTGTCATCGGTGAGGTCCAGGGCTTCCCGGACCTCCGACAGCGGGTAGCGATTCGATCCTTCGAACTCGTTGACTCCGACCGCATAGGGCACACCACGCTCCTCCAGCGTAGCGAGCACCTCGTCGGCCTTTTCGATGCGGCGGGTATCGACCAGCACGAGGGCGCCCAGGGCACCCTTGGCCAGTTCTTCCCAGAGCGGGATGAACCGCTGCTGGCCAGGAGTCCCGAAGAGGTACAGCGCCAGTTCCGGATTCAGGGTGATACGACCGAAATCCATCGCCACCGTGGTCGTCGTCTTCGATCCCAGACCGCCCAGATCGTCGATACCGACACTGGCCTCGGTGATGGTTTCCTCGGTGCGTAAGGGTTTGATCTCGGAAACACTGCTCACGAAGGTGGTCTTGCCGACGCCGAAATTACCGGCCACCAGCAATTTCACCGATCGGGTCACCGTCTCCGGCACATAGTCGACCGCGCGACCGTAATCCGCGGACCGATCAGGCCGGGAGAGCACGGAGCCCATTGAGTACCTCCTCGAGCAGGGCGATCTCCGGCATTATCTCCGCCGGGGTCGGGATATTGAGGTGTCCGCTGTCCAGCAGATCGGAGACGACGATCGTCACCACCGAGGGCGGGAGATCGAGATACGCCGCGACCTCGGCGATGGACAGGGCACCCCGGGCGCAGACGTCGATCACCCGGCGCGCGTCCGGGGTGGCGCCCGGTGCCGGGTCGCCGAGGGCGACGACCAGGGTCACCAGGCCCAGATCGCGAGTCGGACGCGAGCGCCCGCCGGTCCGCACATACGCGCGGACCAGGTCTGGATCACGCCGCGACCGGCTCATTGCAGATCGCCGCCGTGCGCGCCTCTGCGGGGCTCGCTACCGAGCTCGTGGCCCACCCGGCCCGCCAGCTCGTTCATCCGGTGCGCGATGAGACCCACATCGATATCGGTCATGGTCGCGACCCCCAGCAGCGCACCCTCGCCGGCGGCGGTGATCATGATCATGCCCTGGTCGTATTCGGTCATGTTCTGCCGCACATCGTTTCCGTTGCTGCCGCAGAATTCGCCGAGCGCCTTTCCGAGCGAGCGCAGGCCCGAGGCCGCGGCCGCGAACCGCTCGGCATCGTCTTTCGCGATACCCGCCGAGTGCGCGATGCGCAGCCCGTCCTCGGACAACAGGACGGCGAATCGGACGCCGGGAACCTCGAGATCGTCCAGTAACCAGCCCAGTTTATTGGTGCTGTCTGATACCACTGTCCTCGGTGAACCCATCAGGATGTCATCCCTTCGGTGTTTTCGGATGCGGCGGCACGGCCGCTCTTGGAGCCGCTCTGCCAGGCGGCGGCGATATCGGGACGGGCCTGGCCCGGTTCTGTCCTGGACGGATCGGCCACGCGATCATTGATATCCGCGGGTACCGTCGCCGCGCGCCGCCGGCGTCTGGGCAGGCCACCACTGGTGATGTCGTGGACCGTGGTCCGCTGCTCGTCCTCGTACCGGTCGCCGGAAGCCGTTGCGGGCGATAACCGGTCGCTCGAGGTCGTGGCCTCGGTCTCCGCCGGAGGCGCGGCATGGGCTCCGGTGGTGACGGCGGCGTGGGCGCCGCCGGCCGAGGGGGCCGAACCGGCCAGTGCGTTTCCGGTACCGGCGGATACCGAGGAGGCCTGGCCGCCGGGTACCGCGGCGAGTTCCCGCGGAGTCTGTCCACCATTGGGCAAAACGTCGTTCTCCTGGTTGGTCTTGGGAGCGACCAGCAGGGCCTCCGGAATGTAGACCATGGCACGCATACCGCCGTAGGCGTTGGGGCCGTCGATGTAGACGGTGAACCCGTAGCGGCGGGCGAGTGCGGCGATACCGGGGAAGCCGACCTTCGGGGCGGGGCCGAGCTGGTGGATGTCGACCGAGCGTTCGTTGGCGAGGACCTGGCGCGCCTCCTCCATCTGCTCGGCGTTCATGCGCACGCCGGCGTCGTCGACGATCACGGTCACCCCGTGATGACCTTCCTGGAACGTGACATCGACGAACGAGGTCGGCGGCGAGTAGCGCAGCGCGTTGTCGATGAGTGAGGCCAGGGTGTGTACAAGCGGTTCCACCGCACGACTGATGACGATGCGGTCGAGCTGGGAGGGCCGGACGCGAAGGTAGTCGCGGACACGGCCGGTCGCGCCGCCGACCACGTCGGTCAGCGACTGGGCGGGCCACCGGCGGCCGGGGAGGCCACCGCAGACGATCACGTAGGACTGCGCCTGCCGGATCATCTGCTGCACGGTGTGATCGATGCGGATGAGCGTTTCGTAGACCCGGTCGTCGCGATGCTCACGCAGCGCGGAACTCACGACCTGGCTGACGTCGGCGCCCAGGCTCACCACCGAGGTACCGAACGATCGCACCGCGGCGCTGGTCGCCTCACGCGACAGCGTCTCGGCCCGTTCCTTACCGGATTCGGCTTCGTCCCGGACCGCTCGCTCCGCGCCGGCCACGGCGGTGCGAAGCTGTTCCTCGGTATCCCGGGTGACGGTTTCGCGGGTCTCGTTCTGAACGGTACGCAGATCTTCGGCGACCCGGTCGATGATCCAGCGCAGGCATTGGGCGAAGCGCGAGTTCTCCAGGCCCGGGGGGACTTCGGGGCCGGCGGTGGCCTGCTCGAACCGGCGCACGGACTCCGACAGCGCCGGTAGCGTACTGGCGGCGAGATGCTCCAGCGCATCTTCGCGGACTGCCAGCTCCCGCTCCAGCACGGTGAGTCGCTTCTGTTGTTCGCGCACGGCCCGAACGGCGTACCACGCCACGCCGAGCACCAATATGGGGGCGAGTATCCAGGGAAGCAGCACGGCGGTATTCAGATTCATCAGCTTTCTCGTCGTTGACGGGGCTCGAGGTGCGCCACGCGGTGCCGTGGCAGGCCACGGCGCTTCGTCTCGCCTTCCTCGCGACGCCGACCATGTTCGCCCCTGGCCGGATGAGGTTCCGTGCCGGGTACCTCGGCTACGGTCGGTGACATATCCCTTGGTTACTTTCGACTACTCGAAAGTAACCAAGGGACAAGTCATTCGGCCGATCGCTGCCCATCGGAGCGCGTCCTCCGACGGCCCGGAACCCGACGACTCGATCACAGTAGCAGCATTGTCGTGAACTCTCTCAATAACGGCGGATAATCGATTGTCACCGATCCGTGATAGGTCCACGACCTCGCGGAATGCGGAAAGGCATTGCGACGGTGAAGATCACGTCCGCCGCACCCGGCTCCGCGTGCACATGCATCCGGCGGTGCCGCACCCCACACCTCGGGCGCATCACCTATCACCAGCGGCGGAGCGCCGAAAACAGACCGTTTGGTCGGCGATTGGCGGCGGACCGGAAAAATTGATATTTAGAAGGGTCGAATGCCGTTGCGCCCGCCCACCTTACCGGAGCCGTCCGTCCCCGAAATCCAACAATGGGGACATATGAACACGTTCCCGCTGCCGAGAAACCCGAATATCCGGGTAATCCCGCGAAGCACCGTGATTACCGGCGGGAAATACGACCGTTTCACCGTACGGCGCCGCCGGTGCATACCTCCGGACCGGATACCGCAGGCCACCCGGACCAATTCGGGTATAGACCAAAAAGCGACGGCGACCAGGTGGTCGCCGTCGCGAATTCGGAGTCGCGGCCCGCCGGGCCGGCCCTCAGACCGTGAAACCCAGGGCCCGCAATTGTTCCCGGCCGTCCTCGGTGATCTTGTCCGGGCCCCACGGCGGCATCCAGACCCAGTTGATCTTCAGATCGTCGACCAGGCCGCTGCGCACCAGGGCGTTGCGCGACTGATCCTCGATCACATCGGTCAACGGGCAGGCCGCCGAGGTCAGGGTCATATCCAGGACCG
>NZ_JBSFRU010000091.1:0-19545 GCF_053589395.1 Nocardia sp. NPDC003345 | reverse complement strand
TCTTCTTGTTGACGGCGGCGGCATTGGTGTAGCGGGTGTGTGAGGTGCGGGCGGCGTCGCTGATATCGGCGAGGCCGGTGGCGAATTCGCGGGCGCCGGTCGACCACAGGCGATGGGCGTCGCGATAGGCGTCGGCGGCGACGGTTTCCCAGGCTCCGTCGAGGCCGGCGACCTTGTCATCGATGAGGTCGAGTTGTTCGGTCAGGTAGCCGGCGAGGTTCGACAGGCGGGTGATCAGTTGGTCGAGCCGCTCGAGGTCGACGGTGAATTCCGGATTCACAGGTTCAGGCTCGGGAACTGCTGGGCGATTCCGTCGTCGGTGGCTTCGTAGGTGCCGGCTTGGACTCCCAGTTCGGCGGCCATTCCGTCGAGCGCCTGCAGGATCTTGATGCCGCCATCGCGGAGTTCGATCCACCCGCCGCTGAATTCGTCGGAGGCGTCACCCCGCCATCCGTCGGCGAGCAGGGCATCGACTTCGGTGCTCGCCGAATCCAGACCGGATCGCAGATTCCGGGCGATATCGGCGACGAACTGTCCTACTGCCCGAACCTCTTCCGGCACAACCGTGACATCACCATCGGGATTCGGATTCCCCCCTGAATCAACCATGCTGCGAGATTATCAGGACCACCGGCAGAGAACACCGTCCGGCCAACCCCTGACCACCCATGGGCTGGACCGAGTCACCTGGTCAGGTGGTGAGCCCCATCCCTGCCGCGAGGTCGGTGAGGACCGCGTCGAACAGCACGTCCGGGTCACTGATCGGCATGGGGTAGTTCCCGAACACCTCCAACGTCACGTGACCGTACAACCGCACCCACACCGTCATCATCAGATACGCCACCCCGAGATCGAACTTCTCGGCGGGAAACTTCTGATCCGACCCCGCCAGCAACCCGAGCAGTTCCCCCTGGAACGCCAGCAGATCCGTACGGAGTGCTTCCGGAATCGATTCGACCGCGGGAGTCGCCAGGTCGTAGGCGCCGAGCAGTTTCCCGGCGGCCTCCAGGAAGACCAGGCCGAACGATTCGTCGAACCGCCGCACCGTGCCCTCGCCGTCGGCGGTGGGCGAGGCGAACACCAGCGTGAACTCGTTGCGGTGGTCCAGGGCCCAGCGCCGGAAGGCGCGGCAGATGGCGAAGAGCCGGACCACGCCGTCATCGGGCAGTTCCGCGACCTGGGCGGCGAGGTCGTCGGCCAGCCGTTTACAGATATCGCGGCGCAGCGCCGCGAGCAGTTCTTCGCGGGACGAGTAGTAGCGATAGAGGGCGGGTGCGGTGATGCCCAGCGCACGCGCGATGGCGCGGAGGGTCAATGCCTCCGCGCCTTCGGCGACCAGGAGTTCCGCGGCCACGCGCCGGATGTCCGCGTCGCTGACCGCGGGCATCCGGCCCCGCCGGGCGGGAGGTGTCATTCGTAGGCGACCTGCCAGTTCTTGATTCCGTTGAGCCAACCCGACCGTAGCCGAACGGGTTCGGAGACCTGACGCAGGTTGGGCATGACGTCGGCGATGGCGTTGAAGATCAGATCCAGTTGCAGGCGGGCGAGGTTGGCGCCGACGCAGTAGTGGGTGCCGGTGCCGCCGAAACCGACGTGCGGGTTCGGGTTGCGGGTGCAGTCGAACTCGAACGGGTTGGTGAAGTGCTCTTCGTCGAAGTTGGCGGAGGCATAGAAGAGGCCGACGCGCTGGCCCTTCTTGATTTCCTGGCCGCCGATCTCGGTGTCCTGCAGGGTGGTTCGCTGGAAGGCGATGACCGGGGTGGCCCAGCGGACGATCTCGTCGGGGGCGGTGCGGGGGCGTTCGGCCCGGTACAGCTCCCACTGTTCGGGGTTGTCGACGAAGGCCTTCATGCCGTGGGTGGTGGCGTTGCGGGTGGTTTCGTTACCGGCCACGGCGAGCAGGATGACGAACCAGGCGAATTCTTCCGAGCTCAGGGCCTCGCCGTCGATATCGGCGCTGAGGAGCTGGGTGATGATGTCGTCGGCGGGGCAGCCGCGGCGTTCCTCGGCGAGATTCCAGGCATAGCCCATGACCTGGGCGTTGGCCATCTTGTAGCTGTCGGCGTACTGGGGGTCGTCGTAGCCCATCATCTGGTTGGACCATTCGAAGAGTTTGCCGCGATCGGACTGCGGCACGCCGAGGAGTTCGGCGATGGCCTGCAGCGGCAGTTCGCACGCGACCTGTTCGACGAAATCGCCGCCGCCGGTCTTCTTGGCGTCGTGCACGATCCGTTCGGCGCGCTCGCGCAGGGCGTCGCGCAGGCTCTGGATGGCGCGGGGGGTGAACCCGCGGGAGATGATGCGGCGGAGTTTGTCGTGCTCGGGCGGATCGGTGTTGACCAGCATGGCGCGCTGGATATCGATCTCGTCGCGGGTGATCTCACCGTTGAAGCGGATGACCGCGGTGTTCTCGTGGGTGGAGTACACCTCGGAGTTCTTGGAGATCTCCTTGATGTGGTCGAGTTTGCTGACCACCCAGTAGCCGCCGTCGTCGAACCCACTGACACCGTTGGGCTGGTCGACCCACCACACCGGGGCGGCGCGGCGCAGTTCGGCCCATTCCTCGATCGGCAGCCGGCCGGCCAGCAGATCGGGGTCGGTGAAGTCGAAATCGTGGGACAGGGACGGTGCGGTCACGATGCCTCCTCTGGATGACGCAGTATCGAGAGTGAACCACACCACACCCTCATTTGTGAACAGGTTTTAGTAAATAGCGTTCACAAATCTTCGGCGAGTCCGCGCGGCACCCCTACGGCGGAGTGAGAAGCACACGGCTCGCCAGGTGGATGCGGCCTCGGGCCCCGGCCTCCGACACTCGTCGATATGTCTCGACCCCGCCGCCGGATCTTCGCGATCGTAGCCACCGCCCTGGTGGCGGGTGCGCTACCCGCCTGCGCCCCCGCCACCGCGACCACCCCGGACTGGCGCCCGTGCCCGGAGCGACCCGGACTCGAATGCGCGACGATTCCGGTGCCGGTCGATTGGTCCGATCCCGGTGGGGCCCGGATCGAGATCGCGGTGATCCTGGACCGGGTGGACGACCCGCGGCGCAGGGTGGGCACGCTGGTCTCGCTACCGGGTGGGCCCGGCAGCTCGGGAATCGACGAGATCATGCGCGGCGGGAAGTTCTCACCGGGGCTGCACGACCGTTTCGATATCGTGAGCCTCGACCCGCGGGGCGTGCGGCGCAGCCACCCGATGCGGTGCGACTCGGGTCTGGTGCAGGACCGGCCCGGCCTGGTCCCGGACGCCGGTGGGCGGTTCGACGAGGTCCGGGCCTACGCGCGCGATCTCGCGGACAGTTGCCGGGAGTACACCGGGGCGCTGGTCGACCATCTCGACGCGGTGAGCGTGGCCCGCGATATCGAGGCGATGCGTGGCGCGCTCGGCGCCGACCGCCTCAGCCTCTACGGCCGCTCCTACGGCACGATGCCCGCCCAGGCCTACGCCGAGTTGTTCCCGGACCGGCTGCGCGCGGTGGTCCTCGACAGCGTCGACGACCACAGCCTGACCGGGCCGGAGTTCGTGACCAGTTCCGCGCGGGCGGGTGAGGACGCGATCACCGAGTTCATCGGCTGGTGCGCGCGCAATCCCGGATGCGCGCTGCACGGGCAGGATATCGGCGCGATGTACACGGACCTGTTCGCGGCGGCCACCGCGGGCCGGCTGCGGGATCCGCGGGCGCCGCAGCAGCCGGTCGCGCCGCTGGAGCTGAGCCAGCGAGTAACCGCCCGGCTCTACGGACCGGAGTGGCCCGCGCTCGCCGCCGACCTGCGGGCCTTCTCGGAACAGCCGCTCGGAGCACCCGTTGCGGCCACCCGGCCGGCGCGGTCCGGCACACCGGTCGAGTTCCCGGCCATCGCGGTGTGCTCGGACTGGGATTTCCGGGTCGGCGAGCAGGCGGACTGGCTGCGGCAGTGGCAGGAGCAGAACGCGCAGGCCCCTACCCTGCGGGCACATTTCGCCTGGGCGGCGGGCAGTATCTGCGCGGGTGGGTGGCCCGCACCGGCGAACCCGCCACACGTGCCCCGTGACACCGGCGCCCCGCCGATCCTGATCCTCAATTCCCGGCACGACCCGGCCACCCCGCACGAATGGGCGACCGGGGTGGCCGCCCGAACACCGCGGGCGACCCTGCTCACCTACGCGGGTCACGGCCACGGCATCTACGGCCGCACCCCGTGCACCACCGCCGCCGGGGACCGGTACCTCATCGATCTCGAGATGCCGGCCGCGCGCCTGTGCCCGGCGGCGTAGACGACAACACGGACACCCGTCGGATAACTTTCGGCAAACATGCCGACAGGCCCGTAGAACACGCGTGACGACGCCGCCATCAGCGGTACCGGATGCCGGTCCACAGGTCTATTCTGATACCCGCATGAGCACGAGACCCCCGACAGCCCCGGAGGACGAAGCACATGACCACCACCGAAATGCCGCATGTCAGCGAATGCACAGTGAACAGTTGTTCCTACAACCACGACGGCTGCCACGCCTTCGCGATCAACGTGTCCGGGCAGAACGGCAGCGCGGATTGCGCGACGTTCATCCCGCTGTCCACCAAGGGCGGCCTGGACACGGCGACCACCAGCATGGTCGGCGCCTGCCAGCGCGCCGACTGCACGCACAATCAGAACCTCGAATGCACCGCTGGTGAGATCCGGGTGGGCCCGGGCAGCGCCGACCACTCGGCCCGCTGCCTCACCTACACCACCGGCTGACCATCCCGGACCCGGCCACCGGGCCGGTGCGGGGCGCGCGGATCATCGGTGATTTCGCGCGCTCCGCCCGGACCGGTGGCCATTCCCGCCGTCGGGACTCAGATCCACAGCGGGTCGCCGTAGACCACACCCTGCTCGTCCACCGCGTCCGATTTCATCTGGATCCGGGCGTATTGCCGTACCACTGCCGGCCCGATACAACCGTTGATCACCAGATGCACATCGTGATACACGATCCGGCCCGGCACACCCGGGACGATCGTCTTCTCGACCAGCGGGGCTTCCACGACCTGTCCGGGCAGCACCGACACATCCAGTCCGAGGGATTCCTGGGTGGTTCCGGTTCCGAGATTGGCGCCGGTGAATTCGGCCCAGCAGCCGACGTGATAGCCGACCTCGAGTTCACCGCCGGCGCCCGAATCCACCGAACTGTAGGCGACACCGGACAGAAACACCTCACGCACAGCTCCGGACAGATTCAACGGCGGCACTTTGTTGACGAGTTCGTCACGGCTGCCGACCACGAAAACCGGCCCGCCGGCGGATTGGAATGTTTTCTCGTGCGGCGCGAGGGACACCACCTCGGCATGTCCCGCCGGGGCCGCGGCCAGCGACGCCGCCGCCGCGCAGACAACACCCACCGCACACGAGAAAAGCCTGCTCGAGGTGATTTTCATGCGCGGAACAGTAACAGAGCGAATATGCCGGACAGAGGGATATTCCAGCGTGTCGCCGGGGGTCTACCGTCCTGCGAGATCGGCGGAAAGGTCCGCCACCTCCATTCCTTCCGGAATAGCGACTTCTTCCACCGGTTCGGCGCGATCATCGAATTCCAGTCGCAGCGCCCGGCATATTGTCGCGTGCATATCGTAAAGCGTGGTGATGTACGTGAGTTCCATGATTTCGCGGTCGCTCAGATGTGCGCGCAGCACATCGAAGATCGCGTCGGGAACCCGGCCGCCGTCGTAGACCAGGCCGTCGGTGTAGGCCAGGATCGCGCGCTCCAACTCGGAGAAGCAGTCGCTGATCTGCCACTGCGGAATCGCCGCTATCTTCTCCTCGGGGGCGCCCAGCGAACGCATCTGCTTGCAGTGCTGGGAGAAGACGAACTGGCTGCCGCGCGCGTATCCCGCCCGGCACTGGCCGAGTTCACGCAGCAGCGGGTCAAGGGTGGCGTTGCGGTAGACGCCGAAACCCCGGACAGCGTGGCGGAAGACCTCGGGCGATTGCGCGAAGACGGTCCACCAGTCCCCCGGAGTCGCGTGGATGGTGCCGTGATCGACGGCGGGGTCCTTGTCGGGACCGAAGAGCCGGTCGTAGTAGAACAGGATCTTCTCGTCGGTGACCTCGGCGCGGGGTACTTCACGCAAACGCGGCATGGTGGTTCCTCTCGGGTACGGGCGGGTGCGGGCGGATCAGAGTCCGGCCGGCACCCGGCGGTCGGCGGCGGTCTTGGGTTCGTGGGAGACATCCGCGTCGGTGAAGGTCCGGGTCCAGCAGGCGAATTCGAGCAGTACGCCGTCGGGATCCTGGAAGTAGAACGACCGCACGAACGTCCCGTCGTGGACATCGCGGGAGACGCCGGCGCGGCTGTCGTCGTGGTTGAGGACGCGGCTGACCTTGATTCCC
This sequence comes from Nocardia sp. NPDC003345, assembly GCF_053589395.1. Taxonomy (NCBI): domain Bacteria; kingdom Bacillati; phylum Actinomycetota; class Actinomycetes; order Mycobacteriales; family Nocardiaceae; genus Nocardia; species Nocardia sp. NPDC003345. The sequence goes on along the minus strand of NZ_JBSFRU010000091.1, from coordinate 13,192 downwards.
TCCGCGCGGACCCGCTCGTAGTACTCGTCGAATTTCTCCGGCGGTACCGCGAAGGCCACATGGTTCATCGAACCCACGGCGCTGAGGAGTTCGCCTTCGTCCGGCAGGCCGTTGGGCGCGGCCAGGCCCGGGCTGGCCGCGGGCGCGTCGGCGAGCCAGAAGAAGGCGATGGTGTTGCCGTTACCGCAGTCGAAGAAGAAGTGCTGGCCCAGATCACCGGGAAGCTCGATAGTCTTGATGAGCGGCATACCGAGCACACCGGTGTAGAAATCGATGGTCCGGCGCATATCGGAGCACACCAGCGCCAGATGGTTGATTCCGCGTAGTTCGTATTTCGGGTTGGAGGCGTTCATTCGCGATCCCTTCGCCGGGGTGACGACGCGATATCGCCACCGGTCCGCGCTGCGCCGGGAGGGTTCCGAGACCCGGTCCGGCGAGCGGAAAATGACTTGACAGTCATGTCATGTTCCTGAATAGTTTGAGCCGTGGCGAAGTCATCTGTCAATAGTCCGCCCGCGGCGGTCGAAACCCTGACACCCCGGGGCCGCAAAACGCGTGACGCCTTGCTGGACGCCGCGCAGCGGGTCTTCGAAACGGTCGGCTTCCTCGATACCCGGGTGGAGCAGATCGCCCAGGAGGCAGGGGTCTCCTACGGCACCTTCTACCGCTATTTCGAATCCAAGGACGATGTGTTCGGCGAGCTGAGCACTCGTTTGTTCGAGGATATGCACCGCCGTGAACCGGCCGCGGCCGGTCTCTCCCCCGCCGCGCGGCTGGTCGCCGCGAATCGCTCCTATTACGAGGCCTACCGGCGCAACGCGCGGTTGATGGCGATCGTCGAACAGGTCGCCACCTTCAACGAAGAGTTCCGGCGGCTGCGCCACGAGCATCGGCGCCAGCTGATCGACCGCACCGCCCGGGCGATCGCCCGCTGGCAGAGCGACGGTCTGGTGCCCGCCGCACTCGATCCGGAGCTGGCGGCGCGTGCCATGTCGGCGATGGTGGAGCACACGCTGTATCTGTGGCTGATCCAGGGCGAGGACGCCGACGAGGCGGCACTGCTGGACACGCTCGACCGGATGTCGGTGGGCGCGCTGGGGCTGGACCCCGCCGAGATCGACACTCCGAAGGACCCGTCATGACCGGAGCACTCGACGGTTATCGCGTACTGGAGCTCGGCACGCTGATCGCCGGACCCTACTGCGGCCGCCTGCTCGGCGATATGGGCGCCGATGTCGTGAAGATCGAGGCCCCGGATCGTCCCGACCCGCTGCGCGATTGGGGCCAGGCCGAGGGTGGGCACCAGTACTTCTGGACCGTCCATGCCCGCAACAAACGCTGTATCGCGCTCGACCTGCGCACCGATGCCGGTCGCGAGATCTTCCTCGAGCTGGCCCGTGACGCCGATGTGGTGGTGGAGAGTTTCCGGCCGGGCACCCTGGAGCGCTGGGGTATCGGCTACGACGTACTCGCCGAACTCAATCCCCGGGTCGTGCTGGCTCGCGTCTCCGGTTACGGCCAGACCGGCCCGTACGCCGCGCGGCCCGGCTACGCGTCGGTCGCCGAGGGGATCAGCGGACTGCGCTACCTCAACGGATTCCCGGGGCAGGCGCCGCCGCGGATCGCGCTCTCCCTCGGCGACAGCCTCGCCGGGCTGTTCGCCTTCCAGGGGGTGCTCGCGGCGCTGCTGGCGCGCGAGCGCACCGGCCGGGGCCAGATCGTTGACGCCGCGCTCACCGAGGCCGCGCTGGCGATCCAGGAATCGACGATTCCCGACTATCACAAGACCGGGCATATCCGGCAACCGTCGGGCACCCGGCTGGACCGGGTCGCGCCGTCGAATCTGTACCGCGCGAAGGACGGGCTGTGGGTGATCATCGCGGCCAACCAGGACACGGTGTTCGGCCGGCTGGTGGCCGCGATGGGCCGGCCCGAACTCGCCGGCGATCCCCGCTACGCCAACCATTCCGCCCGCGGGGAACGCCAGGACGAACTCGACGAGATGATCGGCGCCTGGGCCTCGGATTTCACCGCCACCGAACTGATCGAACTGCTCAGCCGCCACGATGTGGTCGCCGGGCCGGTGAACACGGTCGCGGAGGTCATGGCCGATCCACAGTTCGTGGCCCGCGATATCTTCGTCGACCACATCGACCCGGCCGCCGGTCCCGAAGACCCGGGATTCGATCCGGTTCCGGCCAAGGGCGTCGGGGTGGTGCCGCGGCTCAGCGAAACCGCCGGCGGGGTCCGGTGGGGCGGGGCCGGCCGGCCCGGCACCCATACCGACGAGGTGCTGGGCGGGTTGCTCGGCTACGACGCCGACCGGCTGGCCCTGCTGCGCGAACAGGGCACCATCGCATGATCCCGGACTGCGACACCCGCGAGAAGGGCACCGCCGCATGAGCACCGCCGTCGATATCCGCGAGGTCGGGCCACGTGACGGCCTGCAGATCGAGCAGGTGCTGCCCACCGCGGCGAAACTCGAATTCCTCGAAGCCCTGGTGGCGACCGGGGTGCGCCGGATCGAGGCCACCTCCTTCGTCTCGCCCCGGGCGATACCGGCACTCGCCGACGCCGAACGTGTGGCGGCCGAACTGCACCGCTGGCCGGAGGTCGAGTTCTCCGCACTGGTCGCCGGGATCGGCGGGGTGCGGCGCGCGCTCGCGGCCGGCCTCACCCGGCTCGAGTACGTGGTGTCGGCCTCCGACGGGCACAGTCACGCCAATGTCGGGCGCAGTAGCGCCGAATCGGTCGCGCTCATCGCTCCCATCGCCGAGCTGGTGCACGCGGCGGGCGGGCATCTCGAGGTGATCGTGGCCATCGCCTTCGACTGCCCGTTCGACGGCCCCACCCCACCCGGGCGTGTCGCCGAGATCGCGCGGGCGGCGGTGGCTTCCGGTGCCGACAGCCTGAGCGTGGCGGATACGGTCGGTACCGCCTCCCCCGTGCGCACGGCCGAAGTCCTGACCCGCGTCCGCGACGCCGCGCCGGACACCGCCCTCGGTATCCATCTGCACAACACCCGCGGCCAGGGCCTGGCCAATGCCTGGACCGCGTATCAGCACGGTGTGCGGCAATTCGACGCCGCCGCGGGCGGTCTCGGCGGCTGCCCCTTCGCCCCGGGCGCGAGCGGCAATATCGCCACCGAGGAACTGGTCTACCTGTTCGAGGACGGCGGTATCGCCACCGGGATCGACCTCGACCGGGTCCTGGATGCCGCCCATCTGATCTTCGGCCTGCTCGGTAAACCCGCCACCGGCAACCTGCTCGCCGCGGGCGGCCGGCTGGTTCCGGCCGGCCGGATGGACTGACACCCCGATACCCCAACCCCACCGTCGTGGAAAGAGCCCCCTGTGAACGAATTGGCCGACCGCTTCTTCGCGGCCGTCGGCGCCGGCGATACGGCGACGCTGACCGAACTGTACGCGCCGGACGCGTTGATCTGGCACAACGACAAGAACGCCGAGGAAACCGTCACCGAGAACCTGCGCGTACTGCGCTGGCTGTCGCGGACCGTGGAGAATCTGCGCTACGAGGAGATCCGGCGCCATCGGCTGGCCGACGGGTTCGCCCAACAGCACGTACTGCGCGGGAATCTGCCCGGGCACGGCCCGCTGGAGGTGCCGGCCTGCCTGTTCGTCCGGGTCGCCGACGGCCGGATCGCCCGGATCGACGAATACGTCGACTCCGCCGCGACCCGCCCGCTGCGTGCGGTCTCGGAGCGACGGCGATGAACACCGCGAACCCGGCCGGTGACGGGATCGGCGAACTGGTCGCGCGGATGCGCGCGTTCATCGACGACGAGGTCGTCCCCGCCGAACCGGTTCTCGCGACCCACGGGCCCGACGCCGCGGCGGCGCTGGCCCGGCTGCGCGGGCGCGCGAAGGAACTCGGCCTGTGGGCGCTGGGCCATCCGGCCGAACTGGGCGGCGGCGGAGTGCCGTTCCTGGATTTCGTCTACCTCAACGAGGTCATCGGACGGTCCGAATTCGGGCAGCTGGCCGTCGGATCGGTCTCCATGCAGGACACGCTCATGCTGCACGCGCACGGCACCGAGGAACAGCGGCGGCGGTGGATCCCGCCGATGGTCGCCGGTGACATCCTGCCGTCGGTCGGGCTGACCGAACCCGAGGTGGCGGGATCGGATCCCACGCTCATCGCCACCCGCGCGGAGCTGTCGGGTGGCAGCTGGATCATCAACGGGCACAAATGGTTCACCACCGGCGCCGAACAGGCCGCCTACTGCACGGTGTTCGCCCGCACCGAACCCGACGGCACACCCCGGCATGCCGCGTTTGTACTTGGTGGTGACGAGCCGGTGCCGGGGATCGGTCGGGGTGGCCAGCGGCGCGCCCAGATACACGTCACCGAGGCCGAGGACCAGGTACTCGGCCGCGAACACCGTATCGAAAACCGCCTCGACGCTGTCCAAACCGTTCATCCGGCGGATGAATTCGATATTCCACGGACACCACGGCGCGTCGGCCCGCACCCCGTGCATGTACCGGGTGATCGCCTCCCGCGTGGCGGGATCGTCCCAGGACAACGGCATATCCACAGTGCGGCTGGGCACCACCAGATCGTCGGCGGCCGGGAGTTCGCGTTCCGCTTCGACGAGCAGGTCCAGGGCGGCTCCGGTGCGCAGCACGGCCGGGTCCAGGCGGATCTGCAGGGAGCGCACCCCGGGGGTGAGCTCGGTGATCCCGCGTTCACGACCGGCGAGCAGCCGTTCGTGCAGAGCGTGTACCCGGGCCCGCAGTTCGAGATCCAGGGTCATCTCGCCGTATTCGACGAGGATGCCGTCGTCACCGGCGCGGCGGTAGGTGACCGCGGTGCCGTCGGCCGTCTCACCACGCCGCAGTACGCCGTCGTCACCGTCCCCGCCGGTGGAGAACACCACCGGCCAGTCCGCCCGCCGGGCGGCGCCGAGTTCGCCCGGTGAGGCGCTGCGATCTGCCCGGACGGCGACGAAACGTACGGTGTCGCCGGGGCACAGCTGGCCGAGTTTCCAGAGATCGGCGGCGGTCACGGTCACCGGGCAGACGAAGCCGCCGAGGCTGGGCCCGTCGGGGCCGAGCAGGATCGGGGTGTCACCGGTGAAATCCAGCGCGCCGACGGTGTAGGCGGTGTCGTGGATATTCGACGGATGCAATCCGGCCTCGCCGCCGTCGTCGCGGGCCCAGCGGGGTTTTGGCCCGATGAGCCGGACCCCGGTGCGGTCGGAGTTGAAATGCACCTCGTAGTCGGTGGCCAGCAGGGTGCCGATATCGGCGCGGGTGAAGAATTCCGGCGCCCCGTGTGGCCCCTCGGTGACGGCCAGCTGCCAGTGGCGGGTGAGCACCGGCTGCTCGCCACCGGGAACCGGGCCCGTGGGCGGTCCGCTCGGCGGGCCCATCGGCAGGACGTCGTCCGCGGCGAGCGCGCGGCCGTGAACGCCACCGAATCCGCCGAGGGTGAAGGTGGCCGCGCTGCCGAGGTACGCGGGCAGCCGCAGACCGCCGGACACCAGCACGTAGCACCGCATACCGGGCCCGCGCACGGTCCCGATATCCAGGATCTCCCCGGCGGGCACCAGGATCGGTCGCCACATCGGTGCCGGGTGCCCGGCCACCGTGACCTCGACCGGCGCTCCGGTGACGCACACCCAGGTGGGTTCGGCGAACCGCAACGCCGGACCCGCCATCGTGCACTCGAGCCCGGACGCCCCCTCGGGGTTGCCCAGCGCCCGGTTGCCGAGCCGGAAGGACAAATCGTCCATGGGTCCCGACGGCGGCACCCCGATATGCCAGTAGCCGGTGCGGCCCGGCCAGTCCTGCACGGTGGTGAGCAGGCCGGGCCGGGTGACCGTCGCCCGCGGCCCGCCCGGTGCCGCGGGGGCGCGCTCGGGCGCCGCCGCCGGGGCGGTCACCGGGTTACCACCATGCGCACCGGGGTGGGGTCGAACCCGTTGCAGGGGTTGTTGATCTGCGGGCAGTTCGACACCAGCACCAGGGTGTCGATCTCCGCGCGCAGCGAGACCGTCTTACCGGGCGCGGACAACCCGTCCACGATGCCGAGCGTGCCGTCGGCCTCCACCGGCACATTCATGAACCAGTTGATATTGGACACCAGGTCCCGTTTGCCCATACCCCATTTCGCCGCCTCGAAGAGGAAGTTCTCCACACAGGCGTGCTGATGCCGGGTGTGGTGCCCGTAGCGCAGGGTGTTCGACTCCTGGGAACAGGCGCCGGCGATGGTGTCGTGGTTACCGACCTCGTCGGCGACCACGGTCATCAGCGCGGTGCCCGCGTCGGTGCGCAGCACACTGCCGGTGGTGAGGAAGATATTGCGCTGCGCGGTGACGGTGGCCTGCGCGCTGTAGCGGTCGGTGTGGTCGGCCGCGGAATACAGCAGGCAGTCGACGGCCTGGTTACCGTGCAGGTCGATGATGTCGAGCCGTTCCCCGGCCCGGACGATCGCCGACCACGGCGCGCGGGCCGGGACGGTTTCGTCGAGGACGACGGTCGCTGTGGTGGCGGCGTTGCTCATATCCACTCCTGTCGAGTCCGGGCGGCCGACCAGGCCTGTTCGGTGTTGTCCACGGCGCGCAGGTATTCCGGGTCGCCGTTGAGCGCGGTCACGTCGATGTGATCGCCCGGCCAGGCGACCAGGTCGAGATCGGTGACCGGCGCGTCGTCGAGGGGATGGGCGGTATTGACCACCAGCACCGTGATCGGCAGCTGGATCAGCAGTTCGAGATAGCCGCCCGCCCCGGCGGATCCGGTTGCCGTGAGAGCGCCGTCGCCGCCGACCCGCACACCGCGGAACAGCGAGAGGGTCGCGCCGATATCGCGGGTGGTGAGGTCGTGCTTCATGGCCGCCCGCGCCAGCAGTTCCCGGCCCCGCGGTCCGGCGCCGCACAGTGCGTCGTGGTGGCCCGAGGTATCGGCGGCCACGGTTGCCAGCACCCGGCCCTGATCGGAGAGCAACGGATGCCCGTTGCCCAGGTAGGACTGCCACGGCACCTTGACCGTATCGGCGATATTGAGCCGTTCCCACGGCGCTTCGGCGCGCAACAGGAACAGATGGGCACAGGCCGCGCCGTGCGGGTCCGCGATCCGCAGCCGGGTACCGCGACCCAGCACGGTGCCGATGTAGCCCTCGGCCGGCAGGCGCACCGTCCAGGTGGTGTCGGCGGCGTCGAGGCCTTCGGGCAGATCGGGTTCGGCGATGGCCGTGGCCTGGGCGCGTGCGTGTTCGCGGGCGCCGGCCGTGGAGGCGGTGGTGGATGTCATCGTCTTTCCTCGCTCGTCGGTGGGCAGGGGGCTTGCCGTGGCGGGCTTTCTCGGACCGTCGGCGCGGACCGGTCAGCCGTGCTGCGGGATGGGTTCCGGCGTCGGAGCCGGCGCGGTTTCCGTCGCGTCGGAATCGGTGGTGGTCTTCGGGGTGGCGGGTTCCGCCTCGGCGGGCCGCGGCCGCCGCACCGCCAGGACCACCAGGAAGGCGACCAGCGACGCGAGGAATCCCAAGAAGGTGGGCCAACCATCGAAACCCGGGCCGATCAGCGAATTGTCGATGTAGAGCACGGTGTTCGGGACGCCGTACATGGTCGGTGTGAGGGCGAACAGCACCAGTCGCACGCCGAGGCCGACCACCATCGCCGCCACCGCCGCCGCGGTGGTGACCCGCCGGGTGAGGTGGGCGGCCACGAACGGCACGATCAGACCGGCCAGCATCAGGTCGAAGGCGAGGGTGAGCAGGATGCCGGTCTGCGGGACCTCGACCGCGAAGAAGATCGCGACCGCCGCGACCGGGATCATGGTGAGCCGCACATCGCGCAGCAGGGTGTCGCGTCCGGCGGCGTCGGTGCGTTCGGTCCGCCCGGCGATATTGCGGGTGGCCACGGCGGCGGTCCCGAGAATCGCGCCGTTGGCGGTGGAACAGGACGCGGCGACGATGGCCGAGAGCACCAGGATCGCAAGTCCGGCCGGTGCGTGTTCGTCGAGCAGGGCCAGCAGCCGCGGCCCGCCTTCGGCATCGACGATATCCGTGGTCGCCAGCGCGACGAGGGCGTAGGGGATACCGACGATCGCGGTTCCGGCGGCGCCGGCGAAGCACGCGCGCCGGGCGATCTCGGGGGAGCGGGCCGAGAAGATGCGCTGCATGAAATCGATGGCGACGATATCGCCGATGCCCAGGGCGATCAGTGTGGCCCAGTTGATGGCCGAGCCCTCGGAGGTGTTGGTCAGCTGGCCGAGGTCGAAGGGGCCCATTCCGTCGGGGATATGGATTCCATAGGTGGACCCCACCCAGATCAGCAGGGCGAGCGAGCCGATGATCGTGATGACCATCTGAGCCAGGGCGGTATAGGCGTCGCTGAACATGCCGCCGGTCACGGTGTAGGTCAGCACGATCGCCACGATGAGCAGGACGCCGGCGGTGTAGGGGACGCCCAGGAAGCGCTCGAAGAGATAGCCGCCCGCGACCAGGTTGCCCGCCAGCAGGATGCAGAAGCTGAAGATCATCAGGACGGAAGCGGCCAGTTCGACACCGCGCCCGTATTTGATCCGGTAGAAGTCCGGCAGTGTCAGCAGGCCCATCCGGTTCATCGGTTTGGCGAAGAAGATCCCGGTGAGCAGCAGGCACAGGCCCAGGCCGAGGGGGAGCGAGGCGCCGGCCCAGAAGCCCAGGGAACCGGATAGATCCGTATTGCCCAGGGTGGCATTGGAATCGACCGCCTGGCCCATGAGTCCCGCCGCGACCAGCGGTAGGCCCAGGGATCTGCCGGCGACGAGAAAGTTGACGCTGTCTCCGTCCACTTTGCGTGAAACCAGCAGTCCGATGCCGATTACCGCGAACACGCTGATCGCGATTCCGAGAATGATCATGGGCGGGGGCCCTTCAATCCGACACGAATATCTATCAACCGAAAGTTTTCCTGGGTGGCGAGACGTCGTGGTGACGGCGATGTATCCGTATCGGGATCGCGCGTAACGTCTGCGTTGCCGATATTTCTGTCAAGTGACAGAAATATCTCCGCGGGTGCCGCCGCACTGTCGGGGACAATGGGCGGTATGACCCAACTCGGTCCGGGCCGGCCGCGCCTCGAGCCGCGGCGCCGTCAGGGGCACACGCCGCGCGCCGAAATCCTCGATGCCGCCGCCGAACTCTTCACCACCAAGGGCTACGGCAACACCTCCACCCGGGCGATCGCCGAGGCGGTCGGTATCCGTCAGGCGTCGCTGTACCACCACTTCGCGGCCAAGGACGATATTCTCGACGCCCTCCTCGGGGAGACCATCGCGGCGGCGGTGGAGCTCGCCGGGCTGCTGCGCGACCGCCCGGAACCGGCCGCGGTGCGGTTGTACGCGCTGGCCCGTTTCGATCTGGAGCAACTCTGCGCCGCCCGGTGGAATATCGGGGCGCTGTACTTTCTGCCGGAGTTGCGTGGTGATCGGTTCGCGCGCTTCCGATTGCGCCGGGACCATCTGCGCGAAGGCTACGAATCGCTGGCGGCGCGGACGGTGTCCGAGGCGGGGTCCGCCGGTGTTCCGGGTGCCGAGGTGCTGCCGTTCCGGCTGGTGGAGACGGTGATCAATATTCGTTCCGATCAGGGCGAGGTGACCTCGGACGCGCGGCGGATGATCGCCGATGCCGGGTTGCGCGCGCTCGGGTGGCCCGGTGACCTCGGTGCCCTTGCCGCCGAGGCCGAGGCCCTCATCGGCGCTGTCCGCGAATGACGGATATCCCGGCAGGTGGGTACCTCCGGGGGGCCGCGAAACTAGAACGTGTTGTAATTCACGGGCGGGTTCGCGTGAGAGGAGTCAGACGTGTTCGCGTTCTTCACCAGGGAGGGTGAGCGGTATCTGCCCACCCCGATAGCCATGTCGAGCTGGAGTCCGACCCAGGTCAGCGGGCCGGCCGTCTGTGGTCTGCTGGCCCGTGAGCTCGATACCCGCGCGCCGGGCCCGGAATTCGTCCCGGCCCGGTTCACCGTGGATCTGTTCCGTCCCGTCGGTGACGAACCCGCCACACTGCGCAGCACCGTGGTGCGCGAGGGCAAGCGCATCTGCGTGGCCGACGCCGAATTGATGCAGCGCGGTGAGGTGCACTCCCGGGCGACCGTCGTGTACCTGCGTACCGGTGAAACGCCCGAGGGCCGGCTGTGGCAGCCCACGCGCCACCTGCCGGTTCCCGATACCCCGGATACATCCGAGGCGGGTGCGCATCCGCTGTTCAAGAGCGGGGACGGGGCCTGGACCAAGGATTTCGCCGCCACCCAGAACGGTGAGCGCAAGGCCATGTGGCAGAACATGCTGCCGGTGGTCGCGGGTGAGCCGGTCACGCCGTTCCAGCGGGCCGGGATGGCTGCCGACGCGGCGAGTCTCATGTCGAACTGGGGGACCGCGGGGGTCGGCTATATCAACTCCGACGTCACACTGACGCTGGCCCGGCTACCCGAGGGGTACGGCATCGGGATGATCGCGCAGGATCAGATATCGGCCGCGGGTATCTCGGTGGGCACGGTCACGCTGTACGACCGGTCCGGGCCGCTCGGTTCGGCGGTGGTGACGGCGCTGTCCAACGCGCGGCGCCAGGTCGATATGGGACGTTACTGACCACTGGTCGGCGCCGGGGCGGGGCGCGGCCACGGCCGCGCCTCCCGGACCTCGAGATCGGTGTTGAAGCGCTGGAGATAGGCCGCGAAGGTCTGCACATCCTCGGCGCTCCAGTCACGCAGTACCCGGTCCAGCGCGCTGACGTAGTAGTCGCGGTCGGCCCGGACGCGCCGCTCGCCCTCCGCGGTGATCCGGAATTTACGCGCCACGCCGCCCCCGGGATCGGGTATGCGTTCGACCAGTTCCGCTTTCATCATGGCCGCGGTCTGGCGGTGCACGGTCGAGGCGTCCAGGCCGAAGGCGTCGCTGAGTTCGCCGATGGACATCGGGCCCTCGATACCGAGACGCCGCAGCACCAGATAGGCGCTGCGTTCGAGATGATCGGGCCGGCGCAGGTGGGCGTTGAGACTGTGCCGGCCCAGCAGCATGGTTTCGAATTCGATGCGTTCGGTGTGCTTGTCCATGGCGGCTGTCCTGCTCGTTTCCGTATGCCCGAACAGCTCTCGGGCCGTCCCGCGAGTCGTTATACCATGCGCCCGGAACTGTGTTGCATCCTACATATTATATGTATGGTGCAAACCGTAGGCGGCGCGCCGAGGGTGCGGTTCCGCGTTCGGCGCGGCGGCCACCGGCGGGCGCGGTACGGTTTTTCCCGGAACATCCCGTTCGGTGGCGTTGTCGCGATACGCCGAGAAGTCGATATCGGCTGGTCCTCGCAGGTCGCGATGCCCCATCGGGCACAGTGCGATCTGAAAGGACTCGTCCATGGCGATCGGCACCGGCGGTGGAGCCGCTGTACGCGATAGCGACCCTCCACGCGGATCAGGAGGTAGATGGGCCGACCGCGGTCTCGACCGGCTGGTCTTCGGTATCACCTCGGTCGGGGCGGTAGCGTTCGTCCTGTGGGGGATCATCGACCAGGAGAGCCTGGCCCGGGTGGCCTCCAACGCCCAGTCGTGGGTGATCACCAATACCGGCTGGATGTTCGTCCTGGTCGCGACCTCGTTCGTCGTGTACGTGGTGTGGCTGGCGTTGAGCCGGTACGGCAAGATCCCGCTCGGCGCCGACGACGAGACGCCGGAGTTCCGGACGGTCTCCTGGATCGCCATGATGTTCAGCGCCGGTATGGGTATCGGCCTGATGTTCTGGGGTGTCGCCGAACCCCTCACCCATTTCACCTCCCCGCCCCCGGGTACCGCCGAGGCCGGCAGTCCGGAAGCGGCCGAGGTGGCCATGGAGACCACGCTGTTCCACTGGACCCTGCATCCGTGGGCCATCTACGCGGTCGCCGGTCTCGCCATCGCCTACAGCACGTTCCGGCGCGGACGGTCGCAGCTGTTCTCCTCGGTGTTCCGGCCGCTGCTCGGTCGCAACGCGCAGGGCCTGGGTGGCAAGGCGATCGACATCATGGCGATCTTCGCGACCCTGTTCGGTTCGGCGGCCTCACTCGGGCTCGGGGCACTGCAGATCGGCGCCGGATTCGAGTTCAACGGCTGGGTGGACGCCGTGGGCAAAGTCGGCCTGGTTCTGGTGATCACCGGGCTCACCATCGCGTTCGTACTGTCCGCGGTGTCCGGTATCGCCCGCGGTATCCAATGGCTGTCCAATATCAACATGGTGCTCGCGGTGACCCTGGCGATCTTCGTCTTCGTCGCCGGACCCACCCTGTTCATGCTGAATTTCCTGCCTACCGCGCTCGGTGACTACATCGCCGATCTGCCGACCATGGCCTCGCGCACCGGTATCGCGGGCGGCGAGGAGATGGAGAAATGGCTGTCGCAGTGGACGATCTTCTACTGGGCGTGGTGGATCTCGTGGACCCCCTTCGTGGGTATGTTCATCGCGCGGATCAGCCGGGGCCGCACCATCCGCCAGTTCGTGGCCGGTGTACTGCTGGTGCCCAGCCTGGTGAGCCTGGTGTGGTTCGTGATCTTCGGTGGTGCGGCCATCCGGCAGCAGACCGACACCCACGACCTCACCGAGGCCGACGGCAGCGTGAACCCCGACTTCGCCCTGTTCCACCTGCTCGACGAATATCCGCTCACCTCGATCATGACCGTGCTCGTGATGATCCTGGTGGGTATCTTCTTCGTCTCCGGCGCGGACGCGGCATCGATCGTGATGGGCACGCTCTCCGAGCGCGGCAGTATCGAACCGTCCCGGCTGACGGTCATCTTCTGGGGTACGGCCACCGGCGCCGTCGCGGCGATCATGCTGGTGATAGCGGATTCCGATGATCTGGGAGGTGCGCTCACCGGGCTGCAGGCGCTCACCACGGTGGTCTCCCTGCCGTTCATGGTCGTCATGGTGATGATGTGCGTATCGCTGTACCGCGATGTCCGCAGCGATCCGATCATCGTGCGTGCCAACCTCGGCGTGGAGCTGGTGGAAGGCGCGGTGCTGCAGGGAGTGGAGCGGCACGAGGGCGAATTCGAACTCGTCACCTCACCGATCGAGACGGTCGCGGTGGATACCGAGAAGCTGAAACGCGACTGACCCCGCTGCCGCCGATCCGGCCCCTCCGCATCCGTGCGGATGGGCCGGTGTCAGTAGCGGCGCCCGCGGAAGTCCAGGCAGGCACGGCCGGGTGCGGC
>NZ_JBSFRU010000090.1:0-19693 GCF_053589395.1 Nocardia sp. NPDC003345 | reverse complement strand
GAGTTCGACGCCGTCGTCCATCGGCACGCGGAGTCCTTTGCGCACGGTGATGTCGAACGGACCGGGCGCGAGCCCTCGGATCGTGCGGGCTTGTATCCAGCGCGAGAGGCGCTGACGGAGAGTGGTCATTCGGATTCTTTCGGGTGGTCGAGGCGCCAGAGGGCTTCCCGCAGCCGCTCGAGAGCGGGCACCGCGGCCGCGAGCGCGTCCCGGTCCGCGGGTGCCAGTGTCGCCGTGGCCTTCTCGACGAGTGCGCCGCTGGCGATATCGAATCGGGCGAACAGGTCGTGAGCGCGCGTGGTGGTCAGTACTTCGATGCGGCGGCGGTCACCGGAGCCGGGCCGGCGTTCGATCAACCCGCTCGCCTCGAGTGCGGTGAGCAGGTTGCTGACCGTCGGACGGCTCAAACCGAGCCGGTGCGCGAGTTCCGCCGGCGTGGTGACCTCTCCCGGTGGGAGGGCCCGGATGATCTCGATCTGCGCATCCGGTATCTCGGGAAGTTCCGCGGCGGCCCGGGCGGCGTTGAGCAGCGTCCGGCGCAGCGGCGAGATCACCGCCGCCAGCCGTGCCGGATCGGGCGCCGTCATCCGGCGGGCTCCGAGAGCGAGCGGGCGGCCGCCGGTGGAGTCAGAGAGGAGCGTGCCGTGAGCGCTGCCGGGTCGAATCCGGCGGCCTTCTTGTACCCGGTGGCGATATAGGTGAGTTCTTCCGGTGACATGACATCGTGGATATGTGCGAACCCTTCGGGTGCACGTTCGCGGGCGAGCACCATGACCCGCTCGGGTCCCTGCTGCCGATTGCTGAGTACCAATTTCGTCGTCGCCGGGCGGCGGTCGCGCTCGTAGGCCGCCAGGGCATGTTCGATCGACGCCGCGGTCGCGAGGTGAAAGGCGAGGGTGCGCGCGTCGAGAACCGCCTGGGATGCTCCGTTGGAGCCGTTCGGATACATCGGATGGGCCGCGTCGCCGAGGAGCGTGGTCCGGCCATAGGTCCACCGCTCCAGCGGATCCCGGTCGACCATGGGATATTCGAGGATTTCCGCGGCGCCGGCGATCAGGTCCGGAACGTCCAGCCACGGGAAGCGCCACTCCCGGAACGCTTCGACGATCGGTGCCGGGTCGACCGCGCGATTCCACTCGGCGTACCCGGTATCGGAGCCGCCGGTCCGGCGTTCGGCGATGAAGTTGATCTCGTCGCCGATCGGATAGGCGACGAACTTGCGCTCGTCGTCCCCGGCCATGATCATCGTGCGACCGTCGAGGAATCCGGGTCGCCGGGTGACGCCCCGCCACAGTGTCAGGCCGTTCCACACCGGTTCGCCCTCGTCCGGCCGGTGCAGGTGGCGTAGCGCCGACCGGATGCCGTCGGCCCCGATGACCACGTCCGCCTCGGCCGTGACCTCGCCTGCCGGGGTCTCGAACCGGGCGAGACCGGACGTTTCGGCCGAAACCAGCCGGTGGCCGGTGTGGACGGCGTTCGTGCCCACTCGTTCCCGGACGGCGGCCAGCAATTCCAGTTGCAGCCGCCCGCGGTGCACGGAGACCTGCGGCCATCGGTAGCCCGCGTCGAGGCCGCGTGGTTCTTTCCAGATCTCCTGCCCGTGCCGGTTGTAGTAGGCCAGCGTGCCCGGCGCGACGCCCAGGGCCGCGATCCGCTCACCGAGGCCGAGTTCGGCGAGCTCACGCATGGCATGGGGGAGGAGATTGATGCCCACGCCCAGCGGCCGCAGGTCGGTGCTGCGCTCGTGCACCGTGATATCCCGGAAGCCCGCCGCGTGCAGGCTCAACGCCGCCGTGAGGCCACCGATTCCCGCACCGGCGATGACAATCCTCATGCCACATAGTTTTGCAACAAAACTAATTGGCCGTCAATACTGGCCGGCGCGATGACATGGCTCAGGCACTCGCGTCGAATTCGGCGAGCCGGGTGGAGACCGCTCGGGGTTGCCGTTGTACTGCCGTGCGGCGGGGATCGGCCGTGCACTGCACGACTTCACAAAGAAACAGGCGGGTAATTGGCGCCGATCCCAGCCGCGGCCTCCGGACGCCCGGGCGCCGGTCGCGACCGCCGAGACTCGGATACGTTTATCCGCGAAACGGTGGCCGAGCCGTGAGGAGGTGCACGGGATGGATCCCGAGGTGGACGAGCGATCGGCCGAGCCCTTCGGGTCGCGATTGCTCGGATCGGCCGACCAATCCGTACCGATTCTGCGGATCCGTGTCCAGCTACTGCTCACCGTGCTGTTGATGGCGACGAATGTCATCGGCGCGGTGGTGGTGGTCGTCCTGCTGAACGTGGTCATCCCGGGCGCCCGCCCGACGGGGTCCACGCTGACGCTCAGCCTGGTGGCGGCGCTGGTCTATGTGGTGTTCGGGTTGGTACTCGGAGGGTGGTGGGGTACCCGGCGGGCGCTGCGCGTGTTGCGCTGGGCGCTGGCCGACCGGCAACCCACCGCCGCCGAGCGCGCCCGGTCGTTGCGTGTGCCCCGCGAACTGACCGCTGTGCAGGGTGGGTTGTGGGCGGGTGCGGTGCTGGTGTTCGGCATCCTGTTCGGGGTCACGCAGCCGACGCTGCTGGTCACCGTGGCCCCGACCATCGCCTTGGCCGGCACCGTGGTGTGCGCGAACGCCTACCTGCTCAGTCAGTTCGCGCTCCGTCCGGTCGCGGCGCGGGCTCTCGCCGCCGACGAGATGACCGCGCGCCGCCCGGGCGGGGTGCAGACACGAATGCTCGCGTTCTGGGGTCTGGGTACCGGGGTTCCGACGACCGGTTTGATCGCATTCGCACTGCTGGTGCTGCTGCGCGGCGGGGTGGAGGTGAACCGGCTGGCGACGACCGTGGTGGTGCTCGGTGGTGTGGTGCTGGTTTTCGGGTCGCTGCTCACCGTGTTCACCGTGCGGGCTGTCGTCGCCCCGCTCGAATCGGTACGCCACGGAATGGACCGGGTGGGCCGGGGCGACTGGGACATCGAAATCCCCGTCTACGACGGGTCCGAACTCGGGCAGCTCCAGAACGGGTTCAATCGTATGGCTCGCGGCCTGCGGGAACGTGAACGCATCCGCGATATGTTCGGTCGCCATGTGGGCCGGGAGGTCGCCGAGGCCGCCCTGACAGGTAGCGGCGAACCGGGCGATATCAGGCTGGGCGGGACGGTATCGGAGGTATCGGTGCTGTTCGTCGACCTCGTCGGGTCGACGTCGCTGGCGGAGACCCGATCGCCCACCGCGGTGGTCGACCTGCTCAATACCTTCTTCACCGTGATCGTCGACGAGGTGGACGCCCGCGGCGGCCTGATCAACAAATTCGTCGGCGACGCCGCCCTCGCTGTTTTCGGCGCTCCCGTATCGATGCCCGACCACGCCACCCACGCGCTGGCCGCCGCCCGCGCGATCGCGCGGCGACTACCCGAGGAACTCGCCGACGCCGTCGCCGGCGTCGGAGTGGCGACCGGTCACGTGGTCGCGGGCAACGTCGGCGACCAGCGGCGCTTCGAATACACGGTGATCGGCGACGCAGTGAACCAGGCCGCCCGGTTGACCGAACTGGCCAAGTCGACACCCGGCCGGCTGCTGGCCTCGGCCGCCGCCGTCGAGTCGGCCGGCGCGGTGGAGGCCGACCGGTGGCGGATGGCCGAAACGGTGACTTTGCGCGGTCGCAACGCGACCACCACCCTCGCGGTGCCTGTCGACGTGCCGCCGCAGGATCGGCCCTGAGACTCTCACGCACCCGCGGCGAGTTGGCTGCGCCCGCGGTGATCCGGCCCACCGGTGAGGTCGCGGACTCGCTCGTCCGGATGCTGTTCACCTCCGCGGGCAATCGGGCGGGGTTCAGTACGCCCGCCAGTCGCCCACCGCCGGTTCCCGGGCGAATGCCGCGACGTGGTCATCGACCCACTCCGCGTAGGTTCGCGCCGGCCGGCCGAGCACCGCGGCCACATCATCGGTCAGCACCGCGTTGCCGCCGGCCGCCACGAATGCCTGGCCGGCGAGCGCGCCGTCGGCGAATTCCGTGGTGGCTCCGGCGGCGAGCATATGTTCGCGGGCTGTGTCCGCGCCGATATCGGTGACCTCGACCGGATACCCGAGCGCGGCCGCCAGGGTGGCGGCCTGGTCGTGTGTGGTGAGCAGTTCGGGGCCGGTCAAGGTGTAGACGCGACCGGAGTGCGCGGCGGACAGCAGTGCCTCCGCCGCGACCGCGGAGACGTCACGGGGATCGACCACGCCCTGCGCACCCGACCCGGTCAAGTTCGAGACGGGGCGGCCGGCCTGGATGGCGGGCGCCCAGCTGAGGGTGTTCGAGGCGAAGGAGCTGGGTCTCAGCACGGTCCAGTCGACGCCGCTGTCCCGGACCGCCTCTTCCCCTGGCAGATGCCAGGTACCGACCCGGCCCAGCTCGGGATCGCCGGTGCCGATCGCGGACAGTTTCACGATGCGGCGTACCCCGGCATCCCGGGCGGCCCGGATCAGCGCCCGATCCGCGTCGATATACTCCGGGCCGAGCACGCCGAGGACGAAAACTGCTTCGGCGCCCGCCAGCGCGACTTCCATCTCCCGGACGTCCGCCAAGTCCCCGCGGGCGACTTCCACCCCGCCCGGGAACGCGGTCACCTCCGGATTCCTGGTGACGGCACGGACTTTCGCGCCGCGCGATGTCAGGTTACGGACGAGTTCGCCGCCGATGGTGCCCGTGGCACCGGTAATCACGATCATCGCTGCATCGTGCCGTTCCCGCAGTCCGGGCCGATAGGAGATTTCGGCACAGCGCATTCGCCCTGACCTGCATACAGTCGAAGAGTGACCATGCCGCGCACCCAGTCGCTCGTGACCAGCGATCTCGTCGAGACCACCGCACCCGCCCCCGGAACCCTGCGCCCCTGGCTCACCGAACTCGGCCGCATTCCGACCGTGCGGAACGCCCGCGTGCCCTTCGCGCATATCCCCGAGGCCGCCACCATGATCGTGCTACGCACCGAGGACCACGGCCCGCGCGACGCCCTCGTACTGGGGCCACGGACGAGAGCGATGTATGCCGCGGCGGACAAACCGCTGGGCTGTCTGCGGCTGCGGCTCGCTCCGGGCGCCACCGGCCCGCTGCTCGGGGTGGCCGCCGGAGATCTGACCGATCGGGTCGTCCGCCTGGCCGATCTGCCGGGGCCTGCCGCGCAGCTCGCCGCCGACCTGGTAGAGCTCGGTCCAGGGGAGCTGTTCCCCTATCTCGAACAGCGGCTACCACAACGCATCCGGGAGACTCCGACCCAGCGGCAGCACCGGCGCCTGCTCCGGACCGCAGTCGATTCCGTATCGGCCCGGCCGGGTGCGGCGAGTATTCCCACGCTGGCCCATGTTTTGTCGGTGAGCGAACGTCAGCTTCGGAACCTCTTCGGTGCCGGGATCGGCGTCTCGCCCAAGCACTACACCCGGATCGACCGGGTGCGGCGACTCGTGGCACGTCTCGGAACTTCGCCGTCGTCGCAATTGGCGGCCGGGGCCGGCTACTACGACCAATCCCATATGAACGCCGAGTTCCGCGCCCTGATGCGGGTGTCCCCCGGCTCGTTCCTCGGCGGCGCCCGGTTGCCGGTTCAGCCGTGCAGGCCGTCGATGTACACCTGACCGATTCCCGCCGTACTGCTGACCGAGGCGAATGCCCCGCCGCGACCGGCGATCCCGGCTACGACTGCATCATGGAGATCTGTGCCCGTCGTCCGCCGGGACGAGCAGGGCGACACCGTGGGATGAGTGGTCTGCACGACGTCCCGGCCGGGGTCTTCGATCTGGTCGTCATGGGTCCGGCCGGGGCATCGGGAAACCGCCGGCGGGGTCACACCCGCTACGAGCCGGTCGAGAACCGGTGAATCCTCAGTAACCGTAAGTGATCTTGGGCGGCTCGATCTGACGGGCCTCGTCGACGATCATCGTCGGCCAGGCCGGGGCGGCGGGGTCGGTGCGGCCGATGGTGACCCTGCCGGTCACCGACAGCCAGGTTCCCTCGGAAATTCCCGCGGGCAGGGGGCCGTCCAGGTGGAGGATGAGGAGTTGTCCGTCGGCGGCGCAGCAGGCGATCGCCAGCTGGCCGAGGTCGAAACCGGTTCCGGCCTCGTTGGGTAGCGCGAACCCCGCGGTGCCGACGGTGCGGTTTCGCAGCGTGTCCGGAGATCTGTGGGCGCGCAGTACGAGTTCCCGCAGCGGCATCGTCGAGGTGCCTTCGGTGACCGGTGGGAGAGGCCGTCGTGGGGCGGCGGTGGCGGAGACGAGTCCGGGGTCGGCCGAGGGGATGGCTCCGGTGCTCAACGCGGGCGGCGCGAGGAACAGCAGTACTGCGGCGGGCACCAGCAGCATCCAGTACGGCCGGCCCGACTCGCCGTGCGGGTCGGCGACCGCGCGGCCCGCACGGATATCGCGGGCTATGGCGACGAGCCCGAGCAAGACGATCACGCCTCCACTGAGCAGCAGATACGGGTACAGCGAGGCTTTCACGTACCGGAGGTAACTGCCGTCCAGCGTGATCTTGACGATGGTGGCACCGACCACGATCAGCAACAGGTTCTGCGCCTCGCGCCTCACCGCACACCTCCCAGGAAGACCAGGCCCGCGACGGTCCCGCAGACGACGGCGACCAGCAGGGTCAGCGGTGCGAACCGGAGCGCGAACGGCCGCCCGAAACTACCGACCTGCATGGCGAACAGTTTGACATCGATCGCCGGGCCGACCACGAGGAAGACCAGCCGGGGCAGCAGCGGCAGGGCGGACATACTGGCCGCGACGAAGGCGTCGGCTTCCGAGCACAGCGCGAGAATCACTGCGAGGAAAGCGCATACGACGATCGCGAGCGCGATATTTCCGGTGAGTGTGTCGTAGACCGACGGCGGCACCAGTAGGCGCAGCGCGGTCGCCGCGGCGGCGCCGAGGACCAGGAACGACCCCGCTTGCAGGAGGTCGTGCCGGGCGGCTTCGGTGAACACGCTCCATTTCGTGCCGTCGGTGTCGTGAGAGTGCCGCACCGGTCGCGGGGTCAGCCATTCCGGCCGCCCGATCCGCGCCCAGATCGCTCCGGTGATCAACGCGGTGGCGAGTGATCCGGTGAAGCGGGCGGCGACCATGGCCGGTTCGCCGGTGAAGGCGACGGCGGTCGCCACCAGCACGACCGGGTTGACTGCCGGTGCCGCGAGCATGAAGGTCAGGGCCGCCGAACTCGGCGCACCGTGGTCGATGAGCCGTCGAGAGGCGGGAACGGAACCGCATTCGCATCCCGGTACCGCCATCCCGGCAACACCGGCGACGCAGATCGCACCGGTCGTACTGTTCGGCAGCACCCGCTGCAGCAGGGCGGGCGAGACGAACGCGGCGATCGCCCCGCTCACCAGCACCCCGAGCACCAGAAACGGTACGGCCTGGACGAACACGCTGACGAAGATCGTGGTGGCGGCCTGGAATTTCGTGGAGGCGTTACCGATTCGGGTGAGCAGGGGGGTGGCGAATAGGCCGAGAAGCAGGATCGCGGCCAGCGCGTGAACCGAGGTGATCTCGAATCGGCCGGGCCACCGGCGTCGTGGGGGTGCCGCAGGTGTCGCGTCCATCGCGCTCAGCATAACCAGCCCGGGATGGCTCGGTACGCAGCGCGCGGGCGGCACGATGGGTGTGGATCGTGGGAGCCCCCGACACGAGCCACTAATGAAAACGGTTATCATTTGCTTATGACTGCTACCGTCGCGTCCCAGCTGCCCGTCACCGTGCTCTCCGGCTTCCTCGGTGCCGGAAAGACGACCCTGCTCAATCACATCCTCGCCAACCGGGAGGGCCGCCGGGTCGCGGTGATCGTGAACGATATGAGCGAGGTCAATATCGACGCCGCGCTCGTGGCCGGGCAGGGACACCTCGACCGGACGGAAGAGAAACTGGTCGAACTGACCAACGGATGCATCTGCTGCACCCTGCGCGAAGATCTGATCGAGGCGGTCGGGCGCCTGGCCCGGGAGAACCGATTCGACCAGCTGGTGATCGAATCCACCGGGATCTCCGAGCCCATGCCGGTGGCGGCGACCTTCGAATGGGAATTCGAGGACGGCTTCTCGCTCGGTGAATTGGCCCGATTGGACACCATGGTGACCGTGGTGGACGCCTCCACCTTCCTGACCGAGGTTTCCAAGGGCGAATCGCTGGCCTCGCGCGATCTGCAGGCCGGCGAGGGCGATGAACGCGGTATCGCCGATCTGCTCTCGGATCAGGTGGAGTTCGCCGATGTCGTACTCATCAACAAAACCGATCTGGTCGGTGAACCGCTGGCGGGCGCGGTCGAGACCATGGTGCGCCGGATGAATCCCCGCGCCGAGGTCCTCCGCATCCGGAACGGGGTCGTCGCGCTGGACAAGGTGCTGGGGACGGGTCGCTACGATCCGGTCGCGGCGGCGACGGCCGAGGGCTGGCAGGACGAGCTGGCCGGGACGCATGTTCCCGAAACCGAGGAATACGGCATCAGCAGTCTCACCTTCACCGCTGATCGTCCCTTTCATCCACAGCGGCTGGCAGACGTCCTCGGTGGATTGCGAAGGGTGTTGCGCAGCAAAGGATTCTGCTGGATCGCCACGCGGTCTGAGGTGGCGGCGCTGTGGTCGCAGGCGGGCCCGAATCTGACCTTCGAACCGGCCGGGTGGTGGTCCTCGCTCGATATGGCGCCGGGTCAGGAGGTGGTGTTCATCGGGGTGAAACTGGACCGCGACGGGCTGCGGGCGCAACTCGAGGACGCGCTGCTGACCGACGTCGAATACGCGGAAGGCGCGAAGGCGTGGGAGAGGTACGCCGACCCTTTCCCCGAGTGGGGCGCCCTGCACGAGCACGCCTGATCCCTCCGGCGTGGCCCATCAGCGCGGTGGGCCGGCGGGCTTCGTCAGATAGGACGTGAGGAGGACGACCATCTCATCCTCCAACGTCTCCGGCGGGACGGGATCCGGCGCGGTGACGAGCCGGTGGACCAGCGACTCCACGGTGGCGACCACGATCCGTGCGCTCAGGGTGGTATCGGCGACGGCGACCTCGGGGTGGTTCGCCAGCATGTGTGCTGCCGTGGCGACGGAGAACTCCTCGGCTTCGTGCAGGCGGGCCAGGAGCTGTGGGGCCCGGGGCGCCTCCTCGAACAACACTCGGTGCAGGCGTGGGTCGTCGCGGTGATTGTCGATCGTGGCCCGGATGAACAGGCGGAGCAGATCCTCGAGTCCGGGCGGGACGCCCGCCGCGAGGCGCTCGGTGAGCAGCTGCGATCCGGCGTCGAAATGCGCGTCCATCAATGCGTGCAGGATCGAGTCCTTGTTGGGGAAGTACTGGTAGAGCGATCCGATGGAGACGCCCGCGCGGTCGGCGATACGGTTCGTGGTCCCCGCGGCGTAGCCGTACTCGGAGAAAACGTGAGCAGCGGCGTCGAGGATCCACTGCCGGGTCTGGGCGGCGCGCTGCTGTTTCGGCTGTTTACGGGGCCGGAACCGGTCGGTCGGGGTAATGGATCGCTACCTCTCGAATGCGAGTAGTCGGCGCTTCCGGGGCGCCGCAGAATCGGAGTGACCAGCGGGAACATCATCACACGGGAGCCTCGATGTGCACCATTGCCCTGCAGACCGAATTGCCGACCGCGGCGGAACGAGTATGGGACGCGATGCTCTCGCCCGCGACGTTCCTCTATGTGTGCCGGGGGTTGTTCGGTGTTCCCGCGCTCGCGGGGCGCGTCGAGCGGTTCCGGGTCGGTGAATGCGGAACGGCCCGGCTGTGGGCGTTCCATATCTTTCCCGCCTATCGCCACACCATCGAGGTCGTCGAGATCGACGACGCCACCACGACCATCCGGACCCACGAGCACGGCGGCATCCTCTCGACCTGGAACCACACGTTGCAGGTCCGCGCGATCGGTGCGGATCGTTGCCGCTATTCGGACACGATCGAATTCGACGCCGGAGTGCCGACATCGCTGCTCGCGCCCTTCGTCGCGGGGATCTTCCGGTACCGCCAACGGCGTTGGCGCAAGCTGGTGAACCGGCATCTGCTCCCGGGTGGGCCGATATACGCCCGCCGTCATAGCGGCGCTCGGTAGTTCCTGGTCGTGGGGCCGCGGGTTGTCACCTTTCCACTCAAATGGTAATGATTATCAAAACTAATAGCTGAGTGGAAGTGTACGAGTTGGCGGCGAATCACGCGGTTGACCCCCGGCCGGGGGCAGTGGTCGTTCCAGATCGCGTGCGACGGTGGCAGACCCGGACCGGGACCGCGGCACTGGTCGCCGTGCTGGCGGTCGTCCTCGCAATATCCGTACCGATAGCGATCGGGCTCGGGTCCGCGTCGATCCCGCCCGCCGAGACCGCCCGGTTTCTGTGGGCCTCGGTGACCAACGGCACCGTGGCAGCCGACGAGGTGACCCGGTACCAGATCGTCTGGCAGATCCGCACGCCGCGAGTGCTTCTCGCCGCCGTGGTCGGCGCCGGGCTGAGCATCGCCGGTGCGGTGATCCAGGCACTGGTCCGCAACTCCCTGGCCGATCCCTACATTCTCGGCGTCTCCTCCGGTGCGTCGGTGGGGGCGGTATCGGTGTCGCTGTTCGGGGCCTTGGCGGGTCTGGGTATCTACGCCGTTTCGGCGGGCGCCTTCCTCGGCGCGCTGGGCGCGACCGCGCTGGTATACACGGTGGCCTACCGTCGCATGGGCGTGACGCCGCTGCGGTTGGTGCTGACCGGGGTGGCGCTGGCGTTCGGATTCCAGGCCATGATGAGCGTGCTGATCTATTTCGCTCCCGGCAGTGAGGCCACCAGCACCGTGTTGTTCTGGACAATGGGCTCGTTCGGCGCCGCGACCTGGGGCTCGCTACCAGTGGTGGCGGCGATCTCGGTGGTGGGTGGCGCGGTGCTGTTCCGGTACAGCCGGGTGCTGGACATCATGTCCCTCGGCGACGAAACCGCCGCGAGCCTCGGGGTGGATACGGCCGGTGCCCGCCGCGGCCTGTTCGCGACGACCGCGATCATGACCGGGGCGATGGTCGCCGTGAGCGGCACCATCGGTTTCGTCGGGCTGATCATTCCGCATATCACCCGCATGGTCGCGGGGGCGGGGCACGCGCGGTTGCTGCTGATCGCGCCGCTCGCGGGCGCGATCCTGACCGTGTGGGTGGATCTGCTCGCGCGGACCGTCGCCGCGCCCCGCGAACTCCCGATCGGGGTGTTGACCGCGCTGATCGGCGTTCCGGTGTTCATCGTCCTGATGCGCCGTCGGGGCTATGCTTTCGGAGGCGCATAGTGCAGGTGCGGATAGCTGATCTCGCGGTGACGATCGACGGCCGCGAGATCGTCGGGGGTGTGGACCTCGAAGCGGCGCCGGGCGAAGTGGTCGGGCTGATCGGGCCCAACGGGTCCGGGAAATCGACGATTCTGCGCTGTCTGTATCGCGCACTCGTGCCCAGCGGCGGCACCATCCGGATCGGTGAGCAGGATCTCGCGGAGCTGTCGCGGCGGGAATCGGCGCAGCGGATCGCGGCGCTGACCCAGGAAAGCGGCACCGAATTCGATTTCACCGTCGCCGAGGTCGTCGCACTGGGCCGGGCGCCGTTCAAATACGGGAACCAGCCGCTCACCGCGGCCGAACGTGACCTGTGCCGGGCGGCTATGGCGCAGATGGATATCGCGCATCTGGCGCACCGCGGCATCCTCGGCCTCTCCGGCGGTGAACGGCAGCGCGTGCTCGTCGCGCGGGCGCTCGTCCAGCAGCCGCGCGTCCTCATTCTGGACGAACCAACCAATCACCTCGACCTGCGGCATCAGATCGAATTGCTCGGATTGCTGCGGACCGCCGCGCCGACGGTACTGGTCGTGCTCCACGATCTGAATCTCGCCGCCGCGGCCTGCGATCGGATCGGGGTGCTCGCCGGCGGGCGGCTGGTGGCGGTGGGGCCGCCGCCGGAGGTGCTGACCGCGCAACGGATCGCGGCGGTGTTCGGGGTCGATATCGCCGTCGTCGAACATCCGCTGACCGGCGCACCGCAGATCCTCTACACACTGCCGGGCGGAAACCGGCCCGCATCCACGACGGACACGATCACGAAAGAGCCGACCCGATGAAACCGAATACCATCTCGCCGCGCTATCGCGGTGCTGTTGTCCTGGCAGCCGGCGCATTCCTGCTCTCCGCGTGCGGGGCGCAGGTCGACCAGACCGGCGATGCCGGGCGCCGCACCACGGTGCAGCGTTGCGGCGAGGCAGTCGAGTACACGGTGCCGCAGCGCGCGGTGGTCTACGAAGGGGGCAGCGCCGACAAGATGTTCGCGCTCGGCCTGGCCGACCATGTGCACGGCTATGTGCTACCGCCGGCGAATCCGCCGGTCAGCGAGTCCCCGTGGGCGGCCGATTACGAGAAGGTCGAATTCCTCAGCGACGATCTGCTCAACCGGGAACTCGTGGTCGACGCGAAAGCCGATTTCGTGGTCGCCGGGTGGAACTCGGGATTCTCCGATTCCCGCGGTATCACCCCCGAGATCCTCGACACCCTCGGCATCCAGAGCTTCATGCACGCCGAATCCTGTTTCAACTATCCGGGTTTCCCCGAGCGGCACACGCCCTTCGAGGGCCTCTATACCGATCTCGAGCGGCTGGGCCAGATCTTCGGTGTCGAACAGCGCGCGGCCGATCTGATCGCCGGCTACCGTGACCGCGTAACCCGGGTCCAAGAGCAGGCCCCGGCCGGGAAGCCGGTCAAGGTATTCCTCTACGACTCGGGAACCGACAAACCCTTCACTGCCGCGGGCCAGGTGCCGCCCACTGACATCATCGGGTTCGCGGGCGGGGAGAATGTTTTCGCCGAGGTCGACGCACGCTGGACCGAGGTGAGCTGGGAGGCCGTCGTGGAATCCGCGCCGGAGGTCATCATCATCCTGGAGTACCAGGACGCCCCCGCCCAGGAGAAGATCGATTTCCTGAAGAACAACCCCGCCACCGCCTCGCTGCCCGCTGTGGCCGGCAACAAGTTCTTCGTCCTGGACTACAACGAAGCCATTTCCAGCCCGCGCAATATCGACGGACTGGAGAAGTTCGCCGCCTATCTGCGTGACCATGTGGCGGCCGGATGATCGACGATCCGGTGCCCTCACCCGGCGGCGCGGCGGACACGTCGCGGACACCCCGACCCGAAACGGCCGATGAGCGCCCGATATCCGATTCCAGGATGGTCGCCGCGCTGTGGCCGGTGCTGATCGCCGCGATCACCGGCCTCTTCCCGTTCACGATCTACTCCACCTTCCTGGTGCCGATCGCGGCCACCGCAGGCGCACCGGAGTCGGGGATCGGATTCCTGCGCGGGCTGGGCGGCCTGGCCGCGCTGGTGGCGGGAATCGCGTTGGCGCCGTTGCTGGCCCGATGGTCCAAACAGTACGTGGCGGTCGCGGCGCTGGTCCTGCTCGCCGCGGCGAGCCTGCTGGCCACCACCGGGAGCGTCGCCGCGCTCATCGTCTTCTGCCTGGGCATCGGTATCGCGACGGCGCTGCTGACCCCGGCCCTGCTGACCCTGGCCACCGCGCGGTTCTCCGGCCCCGCGAACATCGGCCGGGCGGCGACCATGGTCACCGCGATCCAGACGCTCGCCGCGGTATGCGCCGGGCCGGTCATCGGCGTGATGGGGTCGTGGCACGGCTGGCAGGGTGCGTTGTGGATCACGGCGGCGGTGAGTGTGCTGGTCGCCCTGGGGTTCCTGCGCGGCCGATCGCGCGGGAACGCGGCGGTGCTGTCGGCTCCGCTCGGATACGCGGCGTCGTTTCGGGCGGTGCGGGCGCGGCCGGACCTGCTCGCGCTCATCGCTGTCGCCGGACTACGGACCACCTCGTTCATGGGGTACCTGGCGTTCCTGGCGGTGTTCTATCACGACCGGTTCGACCTCACGGCAACGACATTCACTCTGGTGTGGACCCTGAGCGGCGCGTCGTTCTTCCTCGGCAACTACCTGACGGGCAGGTGGGTCCGCGATCCCGATTCGGTGCTCGGCCGTCGCCCCGAGACCGTGCTCACGGCAGGTCTGCTCGGTGCGCTGCTCGCGGTGCTCGGAGTTTTCCACACCACCGCGCTGCTGTCCGCGCTGGCCGCGACCGCCCTGATGGGGTTCGGGCATGCGGTGGTGGCCGCCCAGATCACCACATCCGTCGCCCGCCGCAGCGGCGATCTGTCCGCGACCGCGTTCAGCCTGAACGCGGCCGGGATGAGCCTGGGAGTGTTCGCGGGGTCGGTGCTGGGCGGACTCGGTCTTGCGGCCGGCGGCCATACCGGGCTCGCACTCGCATTGAGCCTGCCGACGATTCTCGCGCTGTTCCTCGTCCCGGCGACGAGAACCATCGCTCGGCGCGATCGGCGATAGTTCGCGCCGGTCGCCCATATATCTCACACCTGTTCGGCGCGTGCGGGAACCACACCGCTGGGACGCGCGGGAACGAGCACACTCGCCCGGCGGGCCGGCGCGGTATCCACGCCGGCCCGGGTCATCCCGGCCGAAGCCCTCGAGCCTCGGGATCAGGCGACGGAATGACCGTCCCACGAGACGAGCTCCCAGCCCTTCGCCGGGCTGCCCTTCACAACCACCCGGCCGGTGTTGTGCAGGGGATCGGTCTGCAATTTGCTCAGGTCCGGATCGGAGACCGACATCAGCGTCCACACCATGATGGCGCCGCCGTGGGAGAAGATCACCGCACGGTCGTCGCCGCGGTCCTGGATGTCCTGGATGGAATCGTCCATGCGCTTCTTGAATTCGTGGCCGTCGATCGACCCGGGGATGCGGGCGTCCAGGTTGCCCTGCATCCACTGGACCGGTGCGGCGAAGTAACTGTCGCGGGCTTCCGCCTCCGGTGTGCCCTCGTAGATGCCTGCCTCGATCTCGTGGAAGCCCTCCTCGACGACAGTGCGATGATCGCACTGTCGTGCGGTCGGCTCCGCCGTCTGCTGGGTCCGGACCATTGTCGAGGCGTACACGGCGTCGAAATCGCAGTCGGACAGGAACCCGGCGACCGCGACGGCCTGCCCGCGGCCCTTGTCGGTCAGGCCGGGACCGGGGACGGAAGTGTCGATCAGGCCGGAGGCGTTGCCCGCCGATTCGGCGTGCCGGACAAAGGTGAGCGTCATATCCGTCGGTCCGAACGAACTGCCGGTATTCGGTGCGGCGACCGCGCCACCGCCGCCGGTCGCGGTGAGCGCTCCCACCGTGACGAACGCCGCGATGATCGCGACCAGGCGAGATTTCAGCACACGCATCAAAACTCCTTCGGGACTGTAGCTGTGAGCTGGGACACTATGGCCGGTCCGGCAGCGCTCCGCGACGATTTCCCGGTGAACGGGAGATCCTCCTCGCCCGCCCTATCGAACTATCCGCGGGCAAGGCACGGCGTGTGCTCACAGAAGGTGGCGCACCGCTTCGACGATCGCGCGGCGGCGGTCCTCGGTGCTCTCGGCCCCGTTCGCGGAGGCGGGCAGGCCGGTGTTCTTCGCCGCGTTGCGACTTCGGATCCGGTAAGCAGCCCGGCCCGATGGTTCGGACCGTAATCACCGAGCCGGAGATCCTGACCGGCGGCGTGGGAGCAATCTTGCGGACGATACGGGCAACCGCTGATGGGGGAGCTGCGGCTGCCGGCTTGCGTCTAAATTCTCTGCGGCAGGCCGATCAGTTCTGATCGCTACTCCCGTCTACCTGTCGATATCGCGCGACTCGAAAGGATCATCCCCATGGCAAAGGTCATCTCTACGCTGTTCGTCTCCGTCGACGGCGTGGCCGAAATCGATGCTGCCTGGCACTACCCGTACTTCGACGAGAATATGGGCCGCGCCGTCAGCGAAGACTACGACACTGCCGATGTACTGCTGATCGGTCGTGAGACCTACGACAGTTTCGCGGGGGCATGGCCCGACCGCGAGGCGGCGGGTGGGGACGACGCGCCGTTCGCGAAACAACTCGGTGACATGCGCAAGGTTGTGGTCTCACGCCGGCCGCTGAAGTTCTCCTGGCGCAACTCGGAGCTGATGGAGGGTGATCTGCTCGATGCCGTGGCCGCGCTCAAAGCCGATACCGGCATTGCGGGCATCCTCATCCCCGGTTCGATCTCTGTGGTGCAGCAGCTCCTCGCCGCAGGGTTGGTCGATGAGCTGCGTCTGCTGGTGCACCCGGTGGCGGCGCGTAAGGGCAGCAAGCTGTTCGACGACGGCAATGTGCCCTACCACTTGAAGGTGACGGCAACAGAGACGTTCCCCACAGGTGTGATTCGCGTTGTCTACTCGCCGACCGAGGCGCCCGGTGCGGTCGGCTACGACGATGTCAAGGGCGAGGTTCCCGGCCGGGAATAGCCCCCGCCGGCTCGATGACGGCGCTGCATCTGGCTACGAGATGTGCCGAACGGTTCCAGCGGCCGCCGACTGTTCGATGGCGGTGAGGAGCCGGTGGTGACGCAGGCCGGTCTCGAAGCTGGGGTGCGGTTGCTGGGTTTCGGTGATGGCTCGGGCGACCTCCTGGTAGAGGGCTGCGATATTGGCCGGTGGGCCGGACCGGATGCCGGCGGGGACGGTGCGGTAGGTGTCGGGCACAGTCAGGGTCTGGTCGCCGATCCGGATGTCCCAGTCGCCCCAGTGGATGAATGTCCCGGGCCGGGTGGGTGTGGCGGTCAAGGTTGCGTCGCTGCCGACGAGCTCCAGGTGGAAACCGTACCGGGCGGGTCCGTTGCCTCCGTGTACGGCGACGGAGGCCGTGGCGCCGTTGGTGAGTTGGCCGTGTAGCAGGACATGGCTGGGCGTGGCGTTGAGTTCGGTCCGGTCCGTCCCGGTGATGAGCACGTGGTCGTGGGTCCGGGGAAGCCGGGCGGAGACTTCGGTCAGTGCGCCCGCGACTCGTTCGAGTGTGGCCAGGAAGTGGCCGGCCATGATGGTCAGGATGGTCGTGCCCCCCGAAGGCTGCAGGCTGAACTCCAGGTCCGGCCAAATCCGGCTGCCGCCGAAGGGGGCACCTTCCGCCGTCAGTGCGACCGATTCGAGCGTGCCGATCCGGCCGTCGGCCAGCAGGTCCGCGACGAAGTGGGCGCTCGGCGAGTGATGGCCCTGCAGGACGACCGCGTGCACGACTCCGGCGTCTGCCGCGGCCCTGGTCAGCTCGTCCGCTTCGTCCGCGTCGATACCCAGCGGCCATTCGGACACGACATGTTTGCCGGCGTCGAGCGCCGCCCTGATCACGGCGGCATGCCCGGAAGCCTTCACCGAGACCACCACCAGGTCGACCTCGGGGTGCGCGACGAGTGGAGCCGCGTCGGCGAACGCGTGCCGGACTTCGTACGCTGCCGCAACCCGATTCGCGCTGGTGTGTCTGGTGGTTGCGACCGCGGTCACGGCGAATTCCTCCAGCGCGGCCAGCGCGGGCAGGTGCGAGGTGGCCGCCCAGCCACTCGCTCCGACGACTCCGACTCGGATCATGTGCGCCACTCCTTAGTTGTATACCTGACGGTACAAAACTAGGTGGCGCGCCTTCGTCGCACAAGAGGTAATGTACCGATAGGTAAAAAATGTGGAGAGATGGAGGACGGCATGGCCGGCGGACGCCCACGCTCATTCGACGCCGACACCGCCCTCGACCGCGCGCTGGAAGTGTTCTGGCGCAACGGTTATGAGGGCACCTCGCTGACCGACCTGACCGCCGCGATGGGCATCAACAAGCCGAGCCTCTACGCCGCCTTCGGCAACAAGGAGGAACTGTTCGGCAAGGTCGTGACCCGCTACCTCGAGGGCCCCGGCGCCTACGCCGCGGACGCCCTGGCCGCGCCGACCGGCCGCGAAGTCCTCGAGCGGCTGATCCGGGGAACTGTGGACCTGACCGCAGGCGAGAACACACCCCACGGTTGTCTGTGCGTCAAAACCGTTCAAGCCTGCGGCCCCGACGCGCGCCCGGTACGCGAGGATGCCGTCCGGGTACGAAAGGCCGCCGAGACGGCGCTGCGCAGACGGCTCGAACAGGCAACCGACCTGATCCCCGGCTCCGACCCGGCTGCCTTGGCCGCCCTCGTCCACACCATCTCCGACGGTATCGCCGTCCAGGCCGCGGCCGGCCGCAGTCGTGCCCAGCTCCGCCGGATCGCCGACTCGGCTCTGTGTGCCCTCCTGGGCGAGGCGCACAGACCTACCATGACGAGCTCGGATCACCTGGCCTGAGCACCGAGGCGGCCGGGGTTCGGGGGCGAGGCCGGAAGGGGGTGTCGCGGACGCGGAGCGGCCGGCCCGTCGGCTGCCGCCCCCGTTCGAGCCCGATGCGTACGGGGGCGGCTCGGATCAGAACATTCCGTGCGGGATCTGGGCCGCGTCGGGGATCTGCTGGAGGGTGTCCCAATGTTCGACGATCTTGCCATCGGCCAGCCGCCAGATGTCCACCACCGCCAGATCGGGATCGCCGTCCGGCGGGATCATTCGATAGTGCACCACCACGTACTCGCCCTCGGCGATCACGCGCGCCAGTTCCAGACGTGACGCGGCCACAGGCGCTGTGCCGATGTAATCGATGAAGGCATCCCTGCCCGACGGGTTCCCGGGGCTGTGTTCGAGGAAGTCCTCGTGCAGTGCCGTGCGCAGTACCTCGATATTTCCCGCCGTGAATTCCGAGTAGACATGCTGGACCAGTTCTTTGTTACGCAATGTCGAATTGTCGTTCGTCATGCGCCGAGCGTGCCCTGCGCCCGGCCGTGCTGTCGATTACCAGTCATGTCATGGCGGCGGGGCCCGCGGGTGATGATACTGGGCCGATGAACGGTGAACGTCCGGTCGGCGCGCTGCTGCGGGAATGGCGGCTCCGACGGAAGTTGAGCCAGCTCGACCTGGCCATTCAGGCCGGGGTATCGGCCCGGCATATCAGTTTTGTGGAAACCGGGCGCACGGTGCCCAGCCGGGCCATGGTGCTGCATCTCGCCGGACAACTGCACATTCCGCTCCGAGAACGTAACCGGATGCTGGTCGCCGCCGGACATGCTCCCGAGTTCGCGCGCCGCGCCTGGACAGATCCCGCGTTGCGCCGGGCACGCGAGGCGGTACAGCGGGTCCTGCACCTGCACGAGCCCTACCCGGCGCTTGCGGTGGATCAGCAATGGAATCTCGTGCAGGCCAACACCTGCGTCGAGGTGTTCTTCGACTGCGTCGAACCCGACCTGCTCGGGCCGCCGGTCAACATGATGCGACTCGCGCTTCACCCTCGTGGTCTCGGTAACCGCCTCGGCAATCTCGAACAGGTCCGTGCGTTCCTGCTGCCGCGCTTGGCGCGCCGGGTCATGGCCACCGGCGACCCTGCCCTCACGACGCTGTTCGAGGAGTTGGGGTCCTACGCCGCCCCGGTCATCGCCGACCCGGATGTCGCGGATATCGCACTGCCCATCCAGCTGCGTCACCGCGGCACGGAGCTCATGCTCTTCAGTACGGTCACGACCTTCGGCGCGGCCTTCGACATCACCCTCGACGAGGTCGCGGTCGAGGCATACTTTCCCGGCGACGATAGAACCGCCGCATATCTACGCGAACTGGCCGACAAACGACTCTCCGCTGCTGACCAGGCTGCTATCAGACCATGATTCGACCGTTCGTTTCCGGGCCGGTGCCGCGCAGCGTACGAGCGGATCTCGGCTGATCCGATGTAGAGGAGCACACCATCCCCGGGGTTTCACGTTCCACCATCACGACTTGTCT
>NZ_JBSFRU010000089.1:0-19720 GCF_053589395.1 Nocardia sp. NPDC003345 | reverse complement strand
TGCTGGTGCGGGGGGATGTAGGCGGGTGGTGGTGGTTCGTGCCGGGGGTGCGCGGTGGTGACCATCCGGGTGGCGTGCGCGGCGGGTGTGGCGGCCGGTTCGGGGGCGGGCCGGGTGACCGGGTGCCGGGCGCTGGTGTGTTCGGCCGATTCCTGCGGTGCCGGCACCCGGTAGGGCGGCAGGTTCAGCCGGTCGGCGATGGCGCGGAGTTCGGCGACCATTTCGGTGGCGTCGGCGAACCGGTGCGCGGGTTCGCGGGCGGTGGCCCGCGCCACCAGCCGGTCGAACTCCGGCGGTACCCCGGCGATGAGGTCGCTGGGGGCGGGTACGTCGTTCTCCACCCGCTGGTAGGCCACCGACAGCGAGTTGTCGCCGGTGAACGGCACCTGGCCGGTGAGCAGTTCGAAGATCAGGATGCCGAACGCGTACACATCGCTGCGGGCGTCGGCGCTGCCGGAGGTCACCTGTTCGGGCGAGAGGTAGGCCGCGGTGCCGAGGATAACGCTGGCGGAGGTGGTGTTGGCGGCGGCGACCGCGCGGACCAGGCCGAAATCGGCGATCTTGACCTCACCGGCGTCGGAGATCAGGACGTTCTCCGGTTTGACGTCCCGGTGCACCAGTCCGGCCGCGTGCGCGACCCCGATGGCCTCGAGGACGGGCTCGGCGACCGCGCGCACCGCGTGCGGCGGCATCGGGCCACGTTCGCGCAGCAGTTCGCGCAGGGTGCCGCCCTGGACGAGCTCCATCACCAGGAACGGGTACTCGCCGTCCACGCCCTGGTCGTATACCTCGACCAGCGACGGATGCTTCAGGCCGGCGACGGCGCGGGCCTCGAATTCGAATCGGGTCAGGAATTGCGGGTCCCCGGCGAACTTGGGGTCCATCACCTTGATGGCGACCTGGCGTCCCAGCCGGGAATCCAGGCCGCGGAACACCATCGACATCCCACCCCGGGCGATCGGCGCGTCGATCCGGTAGCGCCTGTCCAGAACGGCGCCGATCAATTGTCCTCCGGCTGTCACGAACCCTCTCCACCTTCGTACCGTGTCCGACACGGCGCCGCCCCGCGCGGCCCCACCGATGGTATCGGCCGAACCGGTGCGGGTGTCTCACCGCGGGCGGACGGACAAGGTCTACCGTTGTCTATCGTGAGTAGCTTTCCTTGCAGCGCCGATGTCCTGCCCGCCTCGGTACCGCTGCTCTCGCTGCCCGATGTGGCGAAAAATCTCGGTGTCGTCGTGACCCGGGTCCATCAGATGCTGCGCGACAACCAGCTGCTCGCGCTGCGCCGCGACGGCGTGGTCTGGGTCCCGGAGATCTTTTTCGACGATACGGGTGCGGTGGTGAAGATGCTGCCGGGCCTGATCACGGTGATGCGGGACGCCAAGTACACCGACGAGGAGATCCTGGAGTGGATCTTCACCGACGACGACTCCCTGCCCGGTAAACCGGTGGAGGCGTTGCACGGGCCGCTGGCCCGGGAGGTGGTGCGCCGCGCGGCCGCGGAACCCTTCTGACCCTGCCGGCGCGGCTACCGGGCCAGTACGGCACCGGCGGCCAGCCGCAGCCGCCGGTGGTTCGGCACGACCACCCGTCCCGCGAAAACGGCGTACTCGTCCTCTTCGATGCGTTCGAGGATGGCTCCGTAGAGGCTCGCGGCCGCGCGGATGGCAGGCCGGACGCGTGGTGTGAGTAGATCGATACCCGGCACCGCGGTGCGGTAGAGATCCCGGTTCACCGCCACCAGATGCGCCAGCGCCCGGCGCACCGGCCGCTCGGTATGTCCCGTGGCGCGGCACTGCCTGAGCAGTTCCTCGTCGACCCCGAACGCGGCGAGCGCGTCGCCGGGCAGGTAGATCCGGTCCCGGTCGAGGTCCTCGCCGATATCGCGCAGGAAGTTGGTGAGCTGGAAGGCGTTGCCGAGCGCGGCCGCGGCGGGTTCGGCGTCGGCGCGTGGGCAGACGGTGCCCAGGACCGGCAGCAACTGCAGGCCGATGGCCGCCGCCGAACCGCGCATGTACTCGTGCAGTGCCGCCATCGTCGGGTAGCGGTTGCGGAACAGCGGTGACTCCGGGACATCCATCCGCATGGAGTCCAGGAAGGTGGTGAAATGCCGCTGCTCGATATCGAAGTGCCGGACCGTATCGGTGAGGGCGAGGAAGACGGTGTCGAATTCCGGGGGTGACCCGGCCGGGTCGGATGCGGCCCGGGTGGGGGACCAGATCGCCGTCAGCCGGTGTTCGACGCTGTCGAGCGCCTCGATCGTCGCGCCCGGATCCCGGTCGTCCGGGTTGTCGACGATATCGTCCACCGTGCGCGCGAAGGCGTAAAGGGCGTGTACGGCGGGTCGGCGGTCGGCGGACAACAGCCGGGTGGCCAGGTAATAGCTGCGGCCGTGCCGGGCGGCCACGTGCCGGCACCGGCGGTAGGCCTGCTGGACCCGGTCCGTTGCGGCGGGCGCCGAATCGGGAAGCCGGCTCGGTCGCGGCGGGCGGTCCGCCGCGCTGTCACTCTCGTGGCGGCCGCTCACAGCCCGTGGGTGACGGTCGGCGTGGTGACCGGGCGGGGTGTGCCGCGCAGGCGCAGCGGATCGACCGTGCGCAGCGACAGCGCGGCGACCACCGAGGCGAAGGTCGCGGCCGCGACATGCCAGAAGTTGTACAGCCCGATCGAACCGTCGGGCTGGAAGACCAGCATCAGCCAGGTGCAGATACCGACCAGGGTCATGAGCGTCGTGGTCGACAGCGCGAAGCCCGCGGCGAGGGCCAGCGGCCAGGAGTAGTACCAGGGCAGCGCCGCCGGAGACAGGATGACGATCGCGACGAAGGCGATCAGGATGCCCAGCACGGCGTCGCGTTCGGAGAGTTTGAACCGCCACCAGGTCCACACCAGTAGCACCACCAGGGCCACCATGCACAGCATGCGGGTCACCTCGAGGACCGAGTCCTGGCCGAACGGGGTGATCCAGGTGATGGCGTGGGCCATCACCGTGGGCAGCGACAGCCAGTTGATGATCTTGCGCGAACCCGACAGCGCCGTCAGCCAGCCGATCCCCACCCCGGCGATGGCCGAGGCCGCGACGAAGACCACGGCGAAAACCGCCAGTCCCAGCGAGGCGATCTTGGCGAACATCTTCCAGTGGTGCGCCAGGAACTCGCGGCTGCTGGTGGACAGGGCGGCCGGCTGGCCGTCGGCGGCCCGGCGCTCGCGTTCGTGCAGCATCCAGATCCACACCAGGAAGGGCAGCGCCACCCCGGCGGTCGCCTTGATCGCGACCCCGATCGCCACCACCACGATCCCCGCCACATGGTGGCGTTCCAGGACCAGCGCGATACCCGCGCACATCAGGCCCACCATCAGCATCTCGTTGTGTACGCCGCCGATCAGGTGGACCAGCACCAGCGGGTTCAGCACCGCCAGCCACAACGCGACGGTGGGCTTGCCGCCCAGGTGTTTGGTCAGGTACGGCACCGCCCACATCATCAACGCCAGCCCGGGCAGCATCACGAACCGCATCGCGATGGTGCCCGCCACCACACTGTCACCGGTGACGGTGGTGATCGCGCGGCCCATCAGCAGGAACGCCGGACCGTAGGGGGCGGTGGTGGTGGTCCAGACGGTGGAGACGTTGTCCAGCAGCACACCGGGATTGGCCACCGGGCCCACCTGGTACGGGTCGAACCCGTCCCGCAGCAGCGCGCCCTGTGCGAGGTAGGAGTAGGCGTCGCGGCTGAACATCGGGACCGCGAACATCAGCGGCGCGATCCAGATACCGACGATGGCCCGCAGTTCGTTGAGCCGGACCTCGCCGGTGTGGCCACCGAAACCCAGGGTGATGCGGCCCAGGCGTACCCAGGCCGCGATCATCATCAGTACCCCGGCCCAGACGCAGATCATCGAGAGCGCGTATCCGTGCCCGAACCGCAGCCAGGACAGATGCACTGCCTCGAGCAGTGGATCGCGTTTGCGTACCCCGCCCGCGCCGAAACCGCCGAACGTGATCATGAGCGCGCCGATGAATCCGAGCAGCGCCGCATGTCCTTCCGGGCTGCGCAGGAAATCACCGCAGAAGCGCAACCACCCCCACATACCGGGGGCGAACCCCGCCCGCCCGGTCGCCCGTAGTGGCCGGTGAACGGTGGTGGTGTCGCCGGGATCGGCGATCTGGACCGGGGTGGCTGTGGTGTGCATATGGGGGGCTGGCATCAGGTGTCGGTCCCCCCGGATGGTCGGCGGTCGCAACCGCAGGCGAATAGGTCGGCGCTCAGTTTACGGCTTCCCTCGGATGAGACGACCGGACGGTGGCGGGGCCGCGCGTCCGGACGATGCGATTCTCGCCCACAATGCGCTGGGCCGCGAGTTTTCCCGACAGCAGCACGGTCGGTACCCCGACCCCGGGCGTGGTGCCGCAACCTGCCAGGACCACGTTCTCGCTGCCCCGTGCCAGATTCCGGGTGCGGAACGGCCCGGTCTGGCGGAAGAGATGGGCGGCGGAGAACGGGGTGCCGGCCAGCATCCCCTGATCGCGCCACCGTGCGGGCGTGTCGAGGTGGTCCACCCGGAACCCGGCGGCGATACCCCGGTAGCCGCGGTCCTCGAGCACGCCCAGCAGCTCACGCAGATAGACCGGCCCGAGCCGATCCCATTCCAGCGGAGCGGAATCCAGGTTCGGGCAGGGGGCGAGCAGGGAGAAGGGTTCGTAGCGGACCCTGTCGCGGACGATATGCAATCCGGGATCGCTCAGGGCGGGACGGGTGAGCAGCAGCGACGGATCGCTCATCAGGCGCCCGCCCCGGCGCGGGGTGATCTCGGCGAAGGTCCGCGCCCACGCGGCGCCGAAGTCGATCGTGTGATGGGCCTGCACCGGCCACGCCGTGGCGATATCGGCCGGTACGGTCCCGTGCGCGACGAGCGCCGACGGGGACGCGCGCAGACCTCGTGGCACCGCGACGCCGAACCGGCGCAGTGATCCGAGATCCGCGGTGAGGACCACCGCGTCGCAGTCGATACCGCGCCCGTCCGCCAGCCGTACCCGCCGGGCCCGTTTCCGGCCCCGGCCGGTGTGGTCGTATTCGAGACCGGTCACCTCGGCGCCGAGTTCCAGCGCTCCGCCCGCCGCGGTGAAGGCCCCGGCGAGGGTTTCGGCGACCGCGCGCATCCCGCCCTCCGGGAAGGACACCCCCAGCCCGGTGTCCATATGCGGGATCGCGCCGTAGACCCCGAGGGCGTCGGCGGGCGCCATCCCGGCGTACAGCGCCTGAAAGGTGAACAGCCGTGCCAGCCGCGGATCGCGCAGCGTCCGGTCCACCCGCCGGCCCAACCGGCCGAAGCCGCCCAGCCGGACCAGGTCGAACAGGGCGGCGCGTTTCTCCGGGTAGCGCAGCAGATCCAGCGGTGAATCGAAGTTGGTGTCCAGGAACTCGTCGTATTCGGCCCGGTAGATCCGGGCGAGCCAGTTCCGGAGCCGCCGGTATCGCGCGGCCTCCGCCGGACCGCAGACCCGGTCGATCTCGGCGCTCATCTCTTCCGGGTCGGAGAACACCCGCAGTTGCGAATCGTCGGCGAACCGCGCGTGATAGGCGGGGGCCAGCGGCCGGATCCGCAGCGGCGGAACGGCGGTCGCGGTATCGAGGCCCACGGCGGCCAGCGCCTCGTCGACCAGCCCGGGGAGGGTGAGCACGGTCGCCCCGGAATCGATGTCGTAGTCGTCGAAGCGGTACCGGCCCACCCGGCCGCCGACGTGGTCGGCGCGTTCGATCAGGGTCACCGAGCAGCCGGCGCCGGTCAGGTACAGCGCCGCCGACAGTCCCGACAGCCCGGCCCCGACCACCGCGACGTGTTCCACCGGCCCCGGTACCGACCTGAGCGACCGGCCCTTCGCCTCCTGCCGACCACTCACGCCGTACGCCGAGTCGCGGCCAGCGCCATCGCGCGCAGCCGCTCCTTGGCCTCCGGGGTGGCGGAGCTGGTGTCGATGGCGCGCAGGCCCTGTTCGGTGAGGGTCGCGATCCGGGTCTCCACGGCGTCCACCGCGCCGAGACCGGTGAGCAGCGCCCGCAGTTCGGCCACCTGCGGCTCCGACAGTTCGGTGCCGATCTCGGCGCGCAGCCGGTCGCCGGCGGCCGGGTCGGTCGCGGCCGCCCGGGCCAGCGCCTCGGCGACCAGGACGGTGCGCTTACCCTCACGCAGATCGTCGCCGGAGGGTTTGCCGGTGACGGCCGGATCGCCGAAGACGCCGAGCAGATCGTCGCGGAGCTGGAAGGCGATCCCGATATCGGTGCCGTAGGTGCGATAGGCGGCGATCAGGCCGGGGTCGGCGTCGGCCAGCGCCGCACCCAGGTGCAGCGGGCGTTCCACGGTGTAGGCGGCGGTCTTGTACCGGTTGATCCGCAGGGCCGCGGCCACCGATTCGTCGCCGCTGGCCTCACCGTGCACGTCCAGCAGCTGCCCGCCCAGAACCTCGGTGCGCATCCGGGCCCAGACCGGGGCGAAGCGGGCCAGCGCCGCGGGCGGCAGACCGGACCCGTGCACCATATCGTCGGCCCAGGCCAGCGCCAGATCGCCGAGCAGGATGGCCACCGATTCGCCGTAGTGGGCGGGATCACCGGTCCAGCCGCGGTCGCGATGGCGTTGTTCGAAGTCCACGTGCACGGTGGGGAAACGCCGCCGGGTGCGCGAGCAATCGATGATGTCGTCGTGGATCAGCGCGCACGCCTGTACCAGTTCCAGCGCGGAGCAGGCGGTCAGCACCGATTCGGCCCGTGGGCCCGCCGGATCGCCGCCCGCGCCCAGCCAGCCCATCCACGCGAAACCGGGCCGGGTGCGTTTACCGCCGCGCAGCACGAACGATTCGAGCGCCTCGGCCGCATCGGTGAACACCGGCCCGAGTTCGGCGACCGGCTCGGTGCGGGTGGCGAAGAAGGCGGTCAGCGCCTGTTCCACGGCCGTCGCGAAGTCGGCGGTCCCGGGGATCGCGGTGGTGGGACCCGACCGGGTCGGAGTACCGGTTCCGGCGGACAGGGTGACCTCCCAGTTCGTTGGCTACGCGCGGGCTCCGGTGGTGGGAGTCCCGGCCGGGGGTGCCGCGATCGATGGCGGCCCGCGTCCGCCCGCCGCGGTGGCGGGGCATGATCGCAGAATACGCGCGCGGGCGCGCGGGGCCGGACCGGGGCGCGACCGGTGGGGAGCGGCCCGGGCGGGTGCATACGCCCGCCTTAGACTGTGCCGGTGACTTTCGACAACGCGCGGGGACTACCGACCCCTGGCCGGCCGTCCCCCACGTCACCGGACGTCTCCGCGACGCGTTCGGTCGTGCGGAGCCTGGGCCGGCGTGCCGACGGTGCGGTGCCGTTCTCGGTGGAGTTCTCCCCGCCGCGTGACGAGGCGGGCGAGCAGCGGCTGTGGCGTGCGGTACGCACCTTCGAGCGGATGCACCCGGCGTTCGTGTCCATGACCTACGGCGCGGGCGGCAGCACCCGGGACCGCACGGTGCGGGTCACCGGGCAGCTGGCCCAGGAGACCACGCTGCTGCCGGTCGGTCATCTCACCGCGGTCGGGCACAGCGTCGCCGAGCTGCGCTCCATCGTCGGCGCCTACGCCGATTCCGGTATCAGCAATATCCTCGTGCTCCGGGGTGATCCGCCCGGTGATCCGCTGGGCGAATGGTGCAAGCATCCCGAAGGCGTCGAATACGCCGAGGAATTGGTGCGCATCGTGCGTGATCTCGGCGATTTCCATGTCGGGGTCGCGTCGTTCCCGCAGGGACATCACCGGTCACCGGATCTCGATCGCGATACCGACCATCTCGCCGCGAAATTGCGTGCGGGCGCCGAGTATTCCATCACCCAGATGTTCTTCGACGTCGACGACTATCTGCGGCTGCGCGACCGGCTCGTGGCCCGGGATCCGGTGCAGGGTGCCAAACCGATCATCCCGGAGCTGATGCCGATCACCTCGCTGCGCACGGTGGAGCGGGCCGAACAGCTCTGCGGCCGTCCGCTGCCGGACCGGGTGATCGAGCGGCTGCGCCGGGCCGCCGGCACGGGTCCGGAGGAAGACCGCGCCGCCGTCCGCGCGGCGGGTATCGAGATCGCGACCGAGATGGGTGAGCGCCTCATCGCCGAGGGCGCGCCGTGCCTGCATTTCATCACCCTGAACTTCGCCAA
The DNA here is from genome assembly GCF_053589395.1 of Nocardia sp. NPDC003345. Lineage (NCBI taxonomy): Bacteria > Bacillati > Actinomycetota > Actinomycetes > Mycobacteriales > Nocardiaceae > Nocardia > Nocardia sp. NPDC003345. The sequence goes on along the minus strand of NZ_JBSFRU010000089.1, from coordinate 11,555 downwards.
GGCCACCGGTGAGGTACTGGCCAACCTGGGATACGGGGTGACGGCGGCGCCGGTGAGCGCCTGATCCGGCCGGGCCGGATATCCGATCCGGCTACGCCGAGACCTGCGCGCCGGGCGCGGTGAAGACCTGCACCGTGGTGCGGCCGTCCCGGCGTGCGATCTCGATCGCCCGGTCGTCGTAGCGCACGATGACGCCCGGCGCGTTGTCGACCGGGTCGAGGATCTCGATACCGGCGATCCGTTCGCCCGCGTGATCGAGGCGGTCACCCGGTTTGGCGGCGATGAACACCCGGTCGCCGACTACCCACCAGGTCCCCGGGATCTCCGGCAGCCGCTCCGGGGCGTCGCCCAGCACATGGCGGGCGATGCGATGGTCCGCGCTGTGCGGATCGCTCAGCCAGACCGTGCACCGATCGTGCCACTGCGTCCAGGTGGTGGTATCGGCACTCGGGTAGCCGGTGACGGTGACGGTCATGGGTACAGCCTCCTCGCAGCCCGGGCCGGAAGAACTGTCCCTGCCGATCGGTCCGGGCGGATTCATCATCCGTTCCGCCGCCGGGCGGGCACAAGGCCGAGAATCAGCGTGAGTCCAGCTCTTGGAGGGGGCTCAGGGGACGTCCCTTCCAGGTCAGCGCGCCGCGCCGCCGATCTCGATGTGAGCAGGCCCACAGCAGGAGATACGCACCGACCGAGAGCGGATGGGCCGCGGCCACCGGCAGATCCGCGGCCGCGGGCGCGCGGCCGGTCTCCAGGCCGCGGGCCAGTACCCGGCCCAGGACCGCGGCCGCGTAACCGAGCAGGCCGTAGCGCCGGATCCGGCCGCGGCCCAGCACCGCGGCCAGCGGGGGCAGCCAGTAGGCCCAGGCCGCGGCGCCCGCCACGACGAGACCGCCGGAAACCGTTCCGCCGTAGGCGGACCAGAGCCAGCGGCGATACCCGGACGCCAGTTCGCCCGCGCCGCGGTACATCCGGGTCGCGGCGAGTCCGCCCGCCGCCGCGACGGCCGTGCGATACCCGGCCCGCCGCAGCACCCGCGCGATTTCGAGGTCCTCGGTGAGCGCGGCGGCGACCGGGGCGTGCCCGCCGATGGCGCGATAGCCGGCCGTATCGAAGACCAGGAACTGACCGCAGGCCACCGCCGTCGACGGGCGGGCACCGCGATCGGTCACCGTGACCGGCAGAGTCGAGGCCCACGACCAGCACAGCAGCGGCTGAACCAGTTGTTCGGCGAGGGTCTCCGCGCGCTGTCGCGGCCATGCCGACAGCAGCGTCAGCCGCTGCGCGCGCAACCGGGTGACGGCCGCCGCCAGGGCAGTGGGGGCGAGTCGGACATCGGCGTCGAGGAAGACGAGGACCTCCGGTGCGCGACCGATATCCGGTCCGGCCGCGTGCTCGGCGAGTATCCGGCAGGCCGCCGCCTTACCGGTCCAGCCCGGCGGGGGCGCGCCGGTCGTGACGAGAACCGTGCCGCGCGGGTCACCGGCGAGCGCGCGGCGCGCGGCCGCGGCGGTGCCGTCGCGGGAGTCGTCGTCGAGTATCAGTATCCGCAGGTCCGGGATACCGGTCTGCGCCCGGAGGTCTCCGATCAGCCCGGGCAGGCGGGCGGCCTCGTCGCGGGCGGGTACGCATACCGTCACCGCCTCGGTGACCGGCGGCGGGTTCGGATCCAGCCGCGGCACGGTCGCCCGGTTCCGGGCGGCGAGCGCGGCGCCCGCCACGGCGAGGGCCGTTCCCACGCCCACCACCCGGCCGCAGCGGTCGCGCGTGACCCTCACTGGTTGTTCTTGACCCCGTCCCACCAGCGGCGCAGTGAGAACCCGGCGGGTGCGCCCGGTGCCGCGGGGTTGCGGTCGAGGTAGGCCAGCGCTATGACGACGGCCGCGATGGCCAGGGTCAGCCCGCCCACGATCCCCGCCCAGCCGGCGAAGGAGCGGGTGTTGGGGTCGGCATAGCCGACCTCGGCCCGCACCGTGCTCACCTCACCGGCGGGCAGTTTCCACGAGACCACGGAATCGCCCTCGCGGGTGCCGTTGGTCTTGGCGACACGGGACGGGAACGCCACGCTCAGCTGCACATCGGAACCGTGCGGGGCCAGCGTCTCGAGGTCGATGCGGCCGTTGAGGCTCACCAGATCGCCGTTGCGCTGGAACTTCAGCTGGAACAGGCCCTGGGCCTGCTCGGAGAGCTGGGACAGCTGTTCGACCTCGCCGAAGTTCAGGTCGTCGAAATAGATCTCGTTGCCCACATAGCCGTCCTGGTTGTACGGCTCGATACGCACCTTCGTGGCCAGCGCTTCTGGGGCGGTGAACTGCGGGCCCTTGTCCTCGGAGTTCTCCGGTACGACCGCGGCCACGATCCGCCCCGATACCCGGTCGTTGGACGACACCCCCATCGACGCCTGGACGCGCAGGCAGCCGGCGAGCGCGGGCACCAGCAACGCGGCCAGGACGAGGGCGGCGCTCACCCGCGTCCGGAGGCGGCGGGCGCGCGGAGCAGGGACCGGGGAGCCGGGTTCTTCGGTGACGGGACTCGTTGGCACGGATGACATGGTGCCAGGCCCGAACTCACCCACGCCATACGACGGGCCCGGTCGCGGCGCGGTCGTGACCCGGCACCGGCCCGCGACCGTGCCGCACCAGCGTCACCAGCAGCGGAACGCCGAGGATTCCGAGTACGACGGTGCCGTAGCAGGCCGAATACGGCAGGCCGAGAAAGGCCGCGTGGGCCAGTGCGGAACCGAGCCAGGTCCACAGGAACATCAGTACCGGGACGGTGATCCGGCCCGACGGCGGCGCGGTGCGGTCCCAGAACGTCAGGGCCGCCGCCATCACGATGGCCACCAGGAACCAGCCGAGATAGTTGGTCCACGGGATCGCCGCCAGACCCGGCAGCCCGGCACCGGCGCGGTGCCAGTGCCAGTGGCCGTCGGCCACCATCTGCGGGTCCAGGAACAGATCCCAGCCGACGGCGCCGGTAGCGGTCGCGATGATCCGCGGCCCGGCGCGCCGGCACAGCAGACCCGCGACCACCCAGATCGGATACAGTCCGCCGGTCCAGGCCAGCGGTACCACCAGCGGAACCTCGAACAGGGCCGGACCCAGGCGCCCGGCCGCGTAGTCGTAGGCGCCGAACGGTATCCCGGTGGCGGTGCCCACGGCTTCGGCCGCGAACCCGATCCCGGAGACGATCACGACGAACCCGAGTCCGTAGCGCACACCCCGGGTGAGCGCCGCGTGCAGCAGCGCCGTCCCCGCCGAAAGGAGCACCACGGCCACGGTGACCGCGTCCCGTGCCCCGGCCGTGGTGAGTGGATAGGCGATCTGGGTCCCGATCAGCGCCACCAGACACCCCGCGGACACCAGCCCGTACCGGGCGTCGGCACGGCGGCCGGAGTACTCCTTGGTCACCGGCGTATCCACCGCCGGATTCGCCGCTGATCCCGTATCACCAGGCGCGCCGCGGTACGGCCGCTCGCGCCCGAGACCCCGCCCCCGGGATGGGTGGAGGCGCCCGTCAGATACAGACCCGGTGCGCCGGGCACCCGGTGACCCGCCAGTTCCGGCAGCGGCCGCCACAGCATCATCTGATCGAGACTCATCTCGATATGCATGACGTTGCCGCCGAGCAGTCCCAGCTCCGATTCCAGATCCGCCGGTGTCTGCACATGACGCCGCAGCACCGAGCCCGCCGCGCCCGGTGCGTAGCGATCGAGTTCGGCCACGATGCGATCGGCCTCGGTTTCCGCGTGAACGGGCCAGCCGGTGCCGTCGGCGAGGCGGTAGGGATGCCACTGCGACCACAGCGAGAGCTGATGCTGCCCGGCGGGGGAGATGGTCGGATCCAGGGCACTGAAACTCATGGCCAGCACGACCGGCCGCGGTGGCAGCCGGCCGCCGAGGGCGTGACCGTGGGCCACCCGGAGCTGGTCGCGGTGGCCCACCAGCAGCTGCAGTCCGGTCGCGGAGTGCTCGGGTGCCGCCCCGGGATAACTCGGAAGCGCGTCGGTCGCGGCCCGCACCACCATGCCGATGCCGGGGCCCACCCGGATCCGCCGCCGCCAGTCGGCGAGCGGTGCCGGATCGAAACCTCCCGCGCGCAACAGTTCCAGCGTGGTGAGGATATGCGTGCCCGCGACCACCGTCGCGGCGTCGTGGACCCGGCCCGCGTCGGTGCGTACCCGCCAGCCGTCGATCCGGCGGGTGAGGGCGCGGGCGCCGTCGCCGGCGAGGATCTCGCCGCCGTCGGCGCGCAGCCGCGCGACGAGCGCCTCGGTGAGCGCCCCGCTGCCGCCCACCGCCCGGCCCGGCGGCAGCGTATGCATCAGCGCCGCGAACCCCACCATCGGCGCGGTTCCCGGCTCCGACATGGGCGGCCCCGACTGGGCGCCGAACCAGGCCAGGGCGGCCTTGAGTCGTTCGTCGTCGAACCAGGTGTCCAGCAGGGCGTCACCCGTTTGCAGGAACTCCCGGGACAGGGCACTGCCGCCGTCCCGGGCGTCCAGGCCCCAGAACGAGCGCAGTAACCGGCCCGGGACCGGCGCGCCGCCGAAGGACCGCATCACCCGCCTTGCCCGCGGCTCCCACACCTCGGCGAACCGCCGGTAGGCCGCCGCGTCGCGATCACCGCAGGCGGCCGCGATGGAGGCGCAGGTGCGGTCGAGATCACGGTGGAACACGATCGGCGCCGCGCCGGTATCGGGACAGGCGGGCACGAACGCCCACGGATCGCATTCCAGGTAGCGCAGCCCGTAGCGGTGCAGCGCCAGCTCCTCGACGATCCCGGTATGCCGGATCATCAGGTGCGCCGAGGACCCGCGGTCCACCCGATGGCCCGGGAAGCGTTCCACGGTCGATACCGCGCCGCCGAGGACAGTATCGCGTTCCAGGACCCGCACCCGATGGCCCGCACGGGCGAGATAACAGGCGGCGACCAGGGCGTTGTGCCCGGATCCGATGATCAGCACGCTCATGACAGCGGCAACGACCGGCCCAGGATGCCGAAACGCCGGTGGTCACCGGCGAAGACGAAATCACGCAGGACGTCCTGGAAACCCAGCCGGCGGTAGAGCCGCCAGGCCCGGTTGTCCTCGGCGTAGACCTCGGGAGTCGACAGCAGCACCGACTGTTCGGGCCGGTCGCGCAGCAGCTGCCGCAGCAGGATCGCGCCGATACCCCGGCCCTGCGCACTGGGATGCACATGTAGTTCGGTGAGTTCGAAGTAGTCGCCCAGCAACCGCTGGGTGGCGGGCTCGGCCCAGCCCGCCCGCCGCATCCCCGCGTGCACCTGCTGCTGCCACCACTGATGCGGACCGCCCCGGTAGCCGTAGGCGATCGCGACGATGGGGGAGCGGCGCAGGTCGAACTCGCCGTTGTCCTCGGGGACCACCGCGGCGACGGCCTGCCAGCCCGCGCGATGGGTGTGCTCGGTCCACATCGGGGCGCGATGGTGCTCGGTGCCGCGGGGGTAGTCCATGGCGGCGACGTACACGGCGAGCGCGTCGTGCAACCTGGCGCGCAGCGCGGCGACCGAGAGGTCGACGACGACCGGGGCGGGGAGATGGTTGGACTTGACGGCGGTCATTTCGGTTTCGAAGGGCTCTTTCCCTGTCGGCGGGCCGGAGCTGCGGCTTTCGGGTCCGCGAACATGTCGGTGGTCGTCTCTATATTCAAGCTCGAGCCAAACGTTCGAAAACCTGTTCGGCCCCCAACGGTGCACGCTCAGCCTGCCATACCGGCAGACCACCGCGGGGTGCGACGGGCGAGATACGGAGGGACGGCTATGTCGGATCGGAATGCGCACCCGGGTCATGCCGGGCGGGCGGGGATGCTGCTGCGGCGCGCCGACGGGCTACTCATGGAAGCGGCCGGCGAGAGCGATCCCGGGGAGAGGTTCCGCGTCGCCTATCTGGCCGCGCTGCGCGGCGCGGGCGCCGTGCTGGCGCTGACGGGAGCCGACGCCGCACCCCGGGCACGATCGCGTAACGCCTGGGTGATGCTGCAGCGCGCGGCACCCGAATTCGTGATGTGGGCCGACTACTTCAGTGGTCATTCCGCCACCCGGGCGGCGCTGGAAGCGGGTCTGCCCCGTGACATCGACGAGACCTGGGCCGACGAATTCTCTTCCCGAGTCGGCGCGTTTCTGCACGATGTGGAGGACCTGATCGCGCCCGCCGCCCGGCTGCGTGCCGCGGGAGACGAGAACGGCACGCCGTGATTTTCGCCGCGCCGACCGGCCCGGCCAGCGGATTTCCGCCCGGTCGGACTCGATCCGGGGACGAAGTTGGGTCGGCTGCACCCATATGGTGGTACGGCCCTGGGCGAACTCGTATCATTGGTGACAGATAGCCGCCAAGGGGTTATCTGTCGCCTACCCGGAGGCGACAGCCACGTCCTAGTGCCGGGGGAGGTACCGTGCCACTCTCCGAGCACGAGCAGCGCATGCTCGAACAGATCGAGAGCGCTCTCTACGCTGAGGATCCGAAGTTCGCGTCGTCCGTCCGCGGTGGACGTTTCCGTACGACCTCGAGTCGTCGCAGACTCCAGGCGGCGGCCCTGTTCGTCATCGGTCTGGTTCTGCTGATCGCCGGTATCGCGCTACCGGTGCGTCCCGGCGGATTCCCGATCATCAGTCTGGTCGGATTCATCGTGATGTTCGGTGCGGGAGTGCTGCTCCTGCTCGGCGGTGCGAAGTCCGGATCGGCGGGCCCGGGTGGGTCCGCGAACGAAGCGGCGGGGGCGGGCCCGGCGGAGCGCGGTGCCGGGCGTAACCGGCAACGCCGTTCCGGTGGGTTCACCGAACGTATGGAAGACCGCTTCCGCCGAAGGTTCGAACAGGAATAGCCGCCCCGGCGGCCGAACCTCGGTAACAGCCACAGCGGTGCCGCACCGGAAATCCGGTGCGGCACCGCTGTTCGCGCATGTCCGAGCCCGTTCGAGGACGGCCCGGTGCGCTTCACGCGGCGGGTCGCGGACCGCTTCCGCGCCGCCTTCTCCCACCCTTCCCCACCGGGTTCCCCCACACCGCCCCACCGGGCTCGCCAATAGGGCTTGAACAGGGGGTTTGCTGGAAGTTGACGGGCGCGGCCGCTGGTCGAGCCCGTGGACGCGCGCGGGGAGGCAGGAAGCGGGAAAAGTTCCCCACGCCGGTGATAGCTGGAATGACCTGCGAAATCGGTCGGCCGGGGAGGCACATCACCCCGTGTTTCGATTGAAAGTGGGGGAAAGTGGGGTAATGTGGAGCGCGCACTACAGGAGAGGCCGTAAGGCGCTCGGCCGGCGTTGCCGGCGAACACCAGTCGAGGTGGTCCGGTAGGAGGTATCGGGTTGTTTCTCGGTACTTACACACCTCGTCTGGACGACAAGGGGCGACTCACGTTGCCCGCGAAGTTTCGAGATGATCTGGCGGGAGGGTTGATGGTCACGAAAGGACAAGACCACAGCCTTGCCGTCTACCCGAAGGACGAATTCAGCGCGCTCGCCCGGCGAGCGGCGTCGGCATCGCGGAGTAATCCGCAGGCGCGGGCGTTCATCCGGGCGCTGGCGGCGGGAACGGATGAACAGCATCTGGACTCGCAGGGCCGGATCGTTCTGTCGGCCGAGCATCGTCGGTACGCCAATCTCAGTCGCGACTGTACGGTCATCGGTTCGGTCGACTTCCTGGAAATTTGGGACAAGCAGGCGTGGGAGACCTACCTCGCCGAGCACGAGGAGGACTACGCGCAAGCGAGAGACGAGGCATTGGGCGGAATCTTCTAGCCCGCGCGAGTGCCACGCGGCCTCTGCCCGGACGGACCCTGGCGTACTTCCCCGACGCCAGGTGCCGCTTCGGTCAGAGACCCCGCGGCATTCGTGACAGTCGCCGATTTCCTTTGTGTCGCAGGCACAGTCACTGTGCCGGGCCGGGAAGGGCGACGACTCGAAATCTCACGCAGCAAACTATCGGCCGCTTCGGCGTGATGTTCGCGTCGAAGCCGCGGTGTGATGCGACCGGAATCCGGTCATTTCCCAGCGAGGCACGAATCCGGGAGGTCAGGTGAACCGTGAGCAGCACGGCACGCGACACGTCCCTGTTCTGCTCACCCGCGCGGCCGAATTGCTCGATCCCGTCCTCGGCGAGCCGGATGCGGTGTACCTGGACGCGACGCTCGGGCTCGGCGGTCACGCCGAATACTTCCTGCGCACCCATCCGCGATTACGCCTGGTAGGGCTCGATCGCGACACCCGCGCGCTCGCCCACGCCGCCGAGCGGCTGCACGCCTACGCGGACCGGGTGACCACCGTGCACACCCGCTACGACGGGATAGCGGACGCGCTGGCCGAAGCGGGACTGCCGGCCACCGGCTCGGTGAGCGGAATCCTGATGGATCTGGGTGTCTCGTCCATGCAGTTGGACGAGGCCGACCGCGGTTTCGCCTATTCGGTGGACGCGCCGCTGGATATGCGAATGGACCCCACCACCGGTCCCACCGCCGCCGATGTCCTCAACACCTACGGCCGGGGCGAACTGGCCCGGGTGCTCAAGACCTACGGCGAGGAACGTTTCGCGAACAAGATCGCCGGTGAGATCGTGCGGCGCCGCGAGCGGCAGCCGTTCCGGACCAGCGCCGAACTCGTGGCACTGCTCTACGACACCATCCCCGCCGCGGCCCGCCGCACCGGAGGGCATCCGGCCAAGCGCACCTTCCAGGCGCTACGGGTGGAGGTGAACGGCGAACTGGATTCATTGCGTGCCGCGCTACCCGCCGCCCTGGACGCGCTGCGGCCCGGCGGGCGGATCGTCGTCATGTCCTACCAATCGCTCGAGGACCGGGTCGTCAAACACGAACTGGCCGAGCGTGCCCGATCCCGCACACCGGTGGATCTACCGGTCGAGCTACCCGGGATGGGGCCGGAATTCCGGATCCTCACCCGCGGAGCCGAACAGGCGGGCCCCGCCGAGATCGAGGAGAACCCGCGATCGGCTCCGGTCCGGATGCGGGCCGCCGAGAAGATCGTGGGGGAAGCGGGATGAACCGGTGTACCGGGGCCTGCGGACCGACCGGATCGATCGCCTGCACAGTGGCGAATTCGGTTGTCTCCCTTGCCTGGTTCCGGTACCACATGGCGTATGCGATACGTGGATATCGCATCGGTGCCCGAAGCGTCGCTGCACGAGGGACGCGGCGCCCGGGCACGGACCACAGGAACGGCCTTCGCGGCGATCCGCCGCGGGCCATCACACCGATACGGGGGTGTCAGGTATGAGCGTGGCTACACGTACCGAGACCGGGCGACGGCCGGCCCGGCGCGTACACGACGCGGAGCGGGTGAAATCGGGTGCGGCGCAACGCGCGTACGCCCGGCGCCGGCAACGCGCGGCGGTACCACCCACGGCGGCCGCGCCCGCCGGTTCGGAACTGACGGGGCGGGTGCCCTTCGTCACCGCGATTCTGGCCATGTTCGGCTGTGGTCTCGCCCTCACCCTGGTCCTGACCACCCGTGCCGCCGAGGACAGTTACCAGCTCAGTGACGCACGCGAGGCCAACCGGGTGCTCTCCGACGAGCGCGCCGCCCTGGAGCGCGAGGTGGCCGCCGCCGATTCGGCACCCGAACTGGCCACCCGGGCCCGGGAACTCGGCATGATCCCGGCGGTGGATCCCGCGCGGCTGGTGGTCGGTCCCGACGGGACCATCACTGTGATCGGTGAACCTGCCCCGGCGCAGGGCGCGCCGGCGCCGCCGCTCAACCCGCCGCCCCGCAACGCCCCGCACAACGGTGGAGATCCGGGTGAACGAGTGGTGCCCGTACCGGAACTGCCACACGCGGGCGCTCCCGCCGCCACCGTGCCGGGCGCGGTGCTCGCCGCGCCGGGTACCGGACCGGCGTCGGTGACCCCGGAATCGGTTCCCACGCCGGGCGGCCCGGCCGGGGCCCTGCCCGACGGCACGCCGCCCGCCGGGGACCCCGCGGCGGCGCCCGCTCCGCAGGCGGCGGTACCGGGCGAGCAGATACCGCCCGCCGCGGCCCCGGCACCCGGTCCGGAGGCCGGTGTGGCCGACGGCGACAACCCCGGCGGGGCGGTCGTGCCCACGCCCACTCCCGAACCGGCGCCGCCGGTCCAGGATCCGGCCGCGCCGGCGGGCGAGGGGATGCGATGAGCCGCAGCGGGCCGGGACAGGGGCGCGGCGCGCCGCGATCCCGGACCGCGGCGAACCGGACGCCCGCCCCGGACCGGTCGCCGGGCACCCGGCGCCCCGGCGGGCCCCGGCGGCGGCCGGGAAAGGACGGACCGGTCCGGATCCGGCTGGGTACCGGCCGGGTGATCATGCTCGTGGCGTTGACCGTGGTGGCCCTGCAGCTGCTCTGGGTCCAGACGATTTCCGCGCCGTCGCTGTCCGCGCAGGCGGCGGGTCAGCGCACCACCTATCAGGATCTGCCCGCCGCACGCGGCACGATCACCGATCGGCACGGCAAGGCGCTGGCGCTCACGCTGATCGCCCAGGCCCTGAGTTTCCAGCCCGTTCGGGTACGCCAGGATCTCGCCGACGCGAAAGCGAAGGACGAATCCGCACCCGACCCGGAGGAGCGGCTGAAGGAGATAGCCGGCACCATCCACCGGGTCCTCGGTCCGGACGGGCCGAAGGAATCCGAACTGCTGGACAAACTGCGCAGCGACGAGACTTTCGTCTATCTCGCCCGCAATGTCGACCCGCGTAAGGCCGACGAGATCACCGCCGAATTCCCCGAGATCGGCTCGGAACGTCAGGACCTGCGCGAATACCCCGGCGGCTCGCTGGCCGCGAATATCGTCGGTGCCACCGGCTGGGACGGTCACGGCCGGGTCGGGCTGGAGGGCTCCCTGGATTCGGCGCTGGCCGGCACCGACGGCTCCTACACCTACGATCGTGGCTCCGACGGCGCGGTGATTCCCGGCAGCTGGCGTGACCGCCAGCCCGCCGTGGACGGTAACGACGTCGAGCTCACCCTGGACTCGGATCTGCAGTACTACGTGCAGCAGCAGGTCCAGCAGGCCAAGGACCGCTCCGGTGCGCGCTCGGCCTCCGCGGTGGTGCTGGACGCGCGGACCGGCCAGGTGCTGGCCATGGCCAACGACAACACCTTCAATCCCGCGCTGGGCCCGCAGCACTGGGATCCGGCCGGACTGGACAATCCGTCGGTGACCCAGCCCTTCGAACCGGGTTCGGTCAACAAGATCGTGACCGCGGCCGCCGCGCTGGAGAACAAGCTCACCGACCCGGACGAGGTACACCAGGTGCCCGGCCGGATCCATATGTCCGGGGTCACGGTCGGCGACGCCTGGGAACACGGTGTGGTCCCGTATACGACCACCGGGATCTTCGGGAAGTCCTCCAATGTGGGCACCCTCATGCTGGCACAGCGGGTCGGGGAAGACCGGTTCGCCGATATGCTCGCCCGGTTCGGTCTGGGCCGGCGCACCGAGGTGGGCCTTCCGGCGGAGAGTTCCGGCCTGCTGCCCGCCCGCGATCAGTGGTCCGGCGGCACCTTCGCGAACCTGCCCATCGGACAGGGCCTCTCGATGACGACCCTCCAGATGAC
>NZ_JBSFRU010000088.1:0-19770 GCF_053589395.1 Nocardia sp. NPDC003345 | reverse complement strand
GCCCGCTGTGATCACGACGCCGGTGTCACCGACGCCATCGTGATCCCCTGGCTGGCCGCCGGTATCGGATTCGACGGCGAAATCGAGGCGAAGAAGGACGCGCTGCGCAAATTCGCCGAGGAGAACATCCAGAACCCGATCAACTGATCCCCCTGTCGCCGCCGTCCACACCGGCGGCGACAGGTCTGTCGAGAGGACATCCGATGAGCAGCGACGAACATCCCGCCCGGGCGGCGGGTTTGGCCTCCCAGGCCGCGGTCCGGGCCCGAGACAAGGACGCCTGGCTCGCACTGTTCGCCGCCGACGGCATCGTGGAAGACCCGATCGGGCCCTCCGGTTTCGACCCCGAGGGCAAGGGCCATCGCGGGCCGGAGGCCATCGCCGCGTTCTGGGACAAGGCCATCGCCGGCACCGAATCGATCGAGTTCCTGTTCGGTGATTCCTTCGCCTGCGGCGCCGAAATCGCCTTCACCGGCACGATCCGGAGCATCATCGGCGGTCACCGCATCGACGCCGAAGGCGTTTTCACCTACAAGGTGGACGACGCCGGCAAGATCCTGGCGCTGCGCGCGTTCTGGGAAGTGGACCGCGCGATGGCGACCGCCACCAAGATCAGCTGAGTGACCGGGCGGGCCGCCCCTCACGGCCCGCTCGGTCACTCGGCCGCACGACGAACAGGCCCCGCACCCTCGGTAGGTGCGGGGCCTGTTCGTTCGAGGAGACGAAAAGGTATCGGCCCCCGCGCAACCTCATCGGGCAGGAAGCCCGACCGGGCGCGGGGGCCGATCCGGTGCCCACGCCGCCGCCACAACGACGCGACACACCCACAAGGGTTGAGGCCCGCGTCGCGCTTCCGTCCTCGAAGCGCATGTGCCGAAGGCACGAGTCTCGAGGGCGGAAGTGCGATGCCCAGGGGGCCTCAACCCCGCGGCGCCGGAGGCGACGCCGAAATTACCGCCATAGATACAGCTACTTCTTGCCACTCACGGGGCAGGTCTTGTAGTCGACCTCGAATTCCTTGATGCCGTTGAGCCAGCCCGAACGCAGGCGTTTGGGGTCGCCCAGCTTGCTGATATCGGGCATATGGTCGGCGATCGCGTTGAAGATCAGGTCGATCTCCAGCTTGGCCAGGTTGGCGCCGATGCAGTAGTGCGCGCCGGTCCCGCCGAAGGCCACGTGCTGGTTGTCCTCGCGCATGATGTCGAACTTCTCCGGGTTCTCGAAGACGTCCTCGTCGAAGTTCGCCGACCGGTAGAGCATCAGGACCCGCTGGCCCTTCTTGATCTCGACCCCGCCCAGTTCGGTGTCCTCGAGCGCGGTGCGCTGGAAGGTGGTGATCGGGCTGGCCCAGCGGATGATCTCGTCGGCCGCGGTCTTGGGGCGTTCCTTCTTGTAGAGCTCCCACTGGTCCGGGTTCTCCAGGAAGGCGATCATGCCGTGGGTGATGGCGTTGCGGGTGGTCTCGTTACCCGCGACAGCCAGCAGCATCACGAAGAAGCCGAACTCCTCGGACTTGAGCGATTCGCCGTCGATATCGGCTTCGACCAGGGTGGTGACGATATCGTCGGCCGGACACGCCTTGCGGGCCTCGGCCATGGCGTAGGCGTAGCCGAGCAGTTCGGTGGAGGCCTGGACCGGGTCCACATCGATTTCCGGATCGTCGTACCCGGTCATCTCGTTGGACCAGGTGAAAACCTTCATCCGGTCTTCCTGCGGCACGCCGATCAGCTCGGCGATCGCCTGCAGGGGCAGTTCGCAGGCGATCTGGGTGACGAAATCGCCGGAGCCGGTCTCGGCCGCGGCCTTGACGATGGCCTCGGTCCGCTTCGACAGCTCCTCCCGCAGCGAATTGATCGCCCGCGGGGTGAACCCGCGCGAGATGATCTTGCGCATCCGGGTGTGCTCCGGCGGATCCATGTTCAGCAGGATGAAACGCTGCAGGTCGATCTGCTCGCGCTCGATATCGTCGTTGAATCGCGGCAGCGCGGTGTTCTCGTAGGTCGAGAACACATCACTGCGCCGCGAGACCTCCTTGACATCGGCGTGCTTGCTGACGACCCAGAACCCGTCGTCCTTGAACCCGCCGACCTCCGGGGACTTCTCCTGCCACCAGATCGGGGCGCTGCGCCGGAGTTCCGCGAACTCCTCGACCGGAATCCGCTGCACGTACATGTCCGGGTCCGTGACGTCGAACCCGTCCGGCAGGTTCGGCCGGGCATTGCGCGTATCGACCACCAGATGTCTCCTTCGACAAACTGAAACACGTTCTACAATCATTGAAGCACAGGCATGAGAACGAGGAAAGAAACCGGACTGATCCAGGCCTGTTCTATACGCGGAACACGTTACAGTTTTATGTCCGAAACGAAAGGTTCACCATGGGCACACCCGTTATCGTCGAGGCAGCTCGCACCCCCATCGGCAAACGCAACGGATGGTTGTCCGGGCTGCACGCCGCCGAGATCCTGGGCCTCGCCCAGCGCGGCCTGCTCGACCGCGCGCACCTCGATCCCGCGAAGGTCGAACAGATCATCGGCGGCTGCGTCACCCAGGCGGGCGCCCAATCGAACAACATCACCCGCACGGCCTGGCTGGCCGCGGGCCTGCCGTGGCAGGTGGGCGCCACCACCATCGACGCCCAGTGCGGTTCGGCCCAGCAGGCCAACCATCTCGTCGCCGGCCTCATCGCCACCGGCGCCATCGATATCGGGGTGGCATGCGGTGTGGAGGCCATGAGCCAGGTTCCGCTGGGCGCCAATGTGGGCGAGGCGGCCGGGCCACGCCGGCCCGCGGGCTGGGATATCGATATGCCCAACCAGTTCGAGGCGGCCGAGCGAATCGCCAAGCGGCGCGGTATCACCCGCAAGGATGTGGACACCCTCGGCGTGCGGTCCCAGCGGCTGGCCGCCCAGGCCTGGTCCGAAGGGCGTTTCGACCGCGAGGTGCTGACGATCACCGCGCCCGTGGTCGACAAGGAGGGCAATCCGACCGGCGAGAAGCAGGAGGTCAGCCGCGACCAAGGCCTGCGCGAGACCAGCGCGGAGAGTCTGGCGAAGCTGAAGCCGGTGCTGGAGGGCGGGATTCATACCGCCGGCACCTCCTCGCAGATCTCCGACGGCGCGGCGGCGGTGCTGCTGATGGACGAGAAGGCCGCCGAGCGTGAAGGTTTGCGCCCGCGGGCCCGGGTGATCACCCAGTGCCTGGTCGGCGCGGAGCCCGAATTCCACCTGGACGGACCGGTGCAGGCCTGCGGCCGGTTGCTGGAGCGGTCCGGGATGAGCATCAACGATATCGAGTTGTTCGAAATCAACGAGGCATTCGCCTCGGTCGCGCTGTCCTGGGCCCAGGTCCATCAACCGGATTTCGACCGGGTGAATGTGAACGGCGGCGCGATCGCGCTGGGTCATCCAGTGGGCTCGACGGGTTCACGGCTGATCACTACCGCATTGCACGAACTGGAGCGTTCCGACCGGAGCATCGCAATGGTTCTCATGTGCGCCGGTGGCGCACTGGCGACAGGAACCATCATCGAACGGCTGTAGTCCCGCCGACGAATTACCCGATACGGCACGGGTGATCGGGCCGGGGCCCGTAGTGTAAGTACACGCGAGCCCCGGCCGCGCCGCAAATTCCCACCGTAGGTTGAACGTTCATCCCCCACTTTCCGCCCGACGTGTCGTACGCCACAAAAGGCGTAGAAGTCCCGTTGAGAGGGGTAACAGCTACCCGGAGGCTACTCGAGAGACTTCCGGGAAGACCCCCGCGACGGGCGGCTACCTGGTGGTATCTGTAGTCCGCAACATCCGTGCGGGCAACCCGCAAACGCGAGACCACGGTCCACTTCTCCGGATACGCGCCTAGAAGCTTCAAGGAAATCCCGAATCAGGCGTAGGTTTTCAGTTACTGAGCCGCTAATATCAATGATAGGTATCCGAGATAACGACTGTTAGTACAGTGAAGGGAATTGGGCGGCTCACAATGGCTGATTTCGCGGCGCGGCTGAACAAGCTGTTCGAAACCGTGCATCCCCCGGGGCGCAAGCCGCACACCAATGCAGAGGTAGCGGCCGCTCTGACGGCATCCGGTCATCCGATCTCCAAACCGTATCTCTCGCAGTTACGGTCCGGGCAGCGTACGAATCCCTCCGACGAGACGGTGGCGGCTCTGGCGAAGTTCTTCAAGGTCAAGCCCGACTACTTCTTCAACGACATCTACGCCGCGAAGATCGATCACGATCTCGAGCTCCTCTCGCAGCTACAGGGTTACGGTCTTCGCCGGCTGTCCAGCCGGGCGTTCGACCTCTCCGAGGAGTCGCAGAACCTCCTCACCTCAATGGCGGAGAAACTGCGTGCGAGCGAAGGTCTCCCCGAAATTCCTCCGGACGGGACCGAATAGGACCGGAAGTCGTCGACGCGGTGCGATCCGAGCAGGGTCGCACCGCGTTGTCGTGTGGGGATAACCGTATCGTTCTCTACGTCCGGAGCGGCGGTACGAATTCGTCCGGCCGATGTATCCCCGGACCTGAACTTCTACGGTCGAGACGATTCCGTACCGACCACTTGGCATGATTTCCGCACCGACCCGGAGCGCAATCACAGTGACGTAACGGACATACCGCACACCCCCGGCAACTAGCGAATCGATACCTCTACGGGGTTCGCGGGCTCCGGCTCGGCATCGAAGGCCCGCGCGATCGCCTGCACCCAGCCGCGCGGACTCATCCCCTCGGGCGGCGCTATCCAGCGCGCGTCGACCATGGCCGGGCCCAGCGGATTGCGGGCCCACCGCGCCACCCGTCCGGCGCGCGCGGAGACCGACGCCGGAGGTTCACCGGCAGTGGCGATCTCGACCCCACCCCCGGACTGCAGGTAGAGCGCGTCCATGATCTGCGCGACCCGGTCCGAGGCCTTGAGCTGTGTCGCGGTCCCGGTTTCCTCCTGCACGACCTCCGGGAACCGTTTCACCAGCACCCGATGCAGCACCCGGACCCGGCGCAACAGCAGACGCGCCCGCATCCACATCTCCACCACGATCCACACCGCACCGAACGCGATCAACAGTGCCGCCACCTGCCAGACCGGCCACGCCCAGCCGGCCTGTCCCGCTTCGGCTCCCGCCGCACCGGTCAGGCCGCGCCGAATCTGCGCCGCGGCCAGCACGACCACCGTCGCCGTACCGGTGATGTAGACCGCGATACCCCGCCCGAGCGCGGTCCAGCTCAGATTCCGCAGCCCGGTGACCACGACGAACACCCCGGCGGCCACGATGACCGCCCACCCCGCCGTATAGGTCCAGGCGAGTGTGGCGACCACCGCCAGGGCGCCGGCTCCGTAGATGCCCCAGGCGATCTGGCGGAGGTTCCGGCGCGAGACCACCGGCCACGCGGCCGAGGCGACCACCGAGGTGGCGGTGACGAACAGCAGCCAGGCACCGACCACCACACCCTCGGACAGCAGCCCCGGCGGCAGGCCCGCGGGCAGCAGATTATCGATCGCCAGCCCGACATCGGGTATGGCGGCCGTGCACGCCAGCGCCACCGCGGCGACGGCGATCACAATGGCGACCCGGGCGGTGGTCGCCGGTTTCACCAGTACCCGGCCCACGCGCGCGCCCGCGGCGATCCACACCAGCAGGGCGGTCAACCAGAACGTCATCCCAGAGCCTCATCGAATCGAAGGACCGAGACGCCCGCGCCCCGGCTGTTGAATACGCGCAGGCGGGTCATCAGCATCGCGGCGAAGGTTTCGGCCTCCCATTCGGCCTGATCGTCCTCGCCGTCCTCGAGTGCGGTCTGATGAGCGCGCTGGCTCAACATGTAGGCGATCAACTCATCGCTCACCTCGAGGGTCACCTCGGTGGCGGGGGCGCCCTCGTGGTCGAAGACGATATGCCCGAGTTCGTGGGCGAGCGTATGGTCGCGGCTCGGCAGCGCGCTGGCCAGCACGATGATGTCCTTGGCCGGGTAGTAACGCCGCTGGCCGCACACCCCGGGCCCGAGGTCGGCGTCGGCGATCTCGATCGGACGGCCGCGTTCGGCGGCTACCGCGTGCACCACCTGTTCGAGAGTGGTGGCGTCGGCGTCGGCGGCGACCGCGCATACCGCGTCGACGGCGGCGGCCACCCGGCGATAGGCGCGAGCGGTCTGAGTCCTGCTCTGCGTCATCACGAACCCGTTCCGAAGAATTCGGCCCGCGCGGCATCTACCCGCGCCTGCGCCTGCGCCGCGCTCTGATAGCTCATCACGGCCGAACCCGCGCCGGCGATGGTGAGCGCGACCAGGCCGCCGATCACCGAGAGGACCTTCGGTTCGGGCAGCAGATCCTCCATGTTCGTCGGCCGCACGGTGTGATTCGGCGGCGCGGCCAGTGCGGGTGCGCCGCCGGGCGCCGCACCGGGCGCTGCGGGCGGCGGGGCCGCGGCGAGACCGGCGCCCACCGCGGCAGCGGCGCCGCTGCCACCCCCGGGCGCCGGTAGTGCGAGCGGCGGACCGGCCGGCGGCGCCGGGACCGGAGGCAACGGCAGGAGAAGGAGCAGTAGCGGGGCCGCCGAACCGACCGCGGCCGACCCCACTGCCGCGGAACCGGTGGCTGCCGAGCCGGCCGCCGCCGACCCCGTCGCTGCCGAACCGAGCGCGGCCGAACCCACCGCGGCGGAACCGGTACCCAGTACCCCGGCGCCGGCCGACCCCACGGCGGCCGAACCGGTACCGAGCACCCCGGCTCCCGCGGAGCCCAGCGCGGCCGAACCGGTCCCCAGCACAGCCGAGCCGGTACCGAGGGCCGCGGAACCGGTGACACCGACGCCGAGACCGGCCGAGCCGACCGCCGCCGACCCGGTGCCCAGCCCGGCGGAACCCGTTCCGGCCAGGGCCGATCCCGTACCGGCGGCGGCGGAACCGGTGAGTCCCAGCGGTGCGAATGCGGCGGAACCCACCGCCGCCGAGCCGGTGGCGAGGATCGTCCCCAGGGCGGTGCCCGCCAGTCCGGCCGCGCCCGCCGGGCCGGCGACCGGCGCGGGGGAAGGTTCCGGCGCAGCCGGTATCGAGGAGTCTCCGGAACCGCTCGGCACGGGTTCCCCGGCCACCCGGCCCGGGATGCCGAGAGGCTGCCACTGCGCGATATCGCCGCCGTCGGAGCCACTCGTCTCGTTCTCGACGGCGCCCGGGGCCGGGCCGCCGCTGCCGGTGCCCGCACCGCCGGCGGAATCGGCCTGTTCGCCGTGATCCGGGATGGTCAGCGAGCCTGCGCCTTCCGGCGGTTCGGGTGGCGCCGGGACCGCCCCGCCCGCGCTACCGCTGGGTCCCTGCTCCAGGATCGGATCGCGTCCCGGATCGGCATGGGCGTATCCCGTCCCGCCGGCCAGTCCCAGACAACCCGCCGCCCCGGCCACTGCGAGCAATCGCCTGATGCGACCCACGGCCATGCGCCAGCCATCCCCTCGATCGGTATTGCGGATTCCCCCGGTGATGACGGCTTCCGGGCAGAACGAACGAACGGTTGCTCATGGTAAACCAGGCTCGCGACCGGTGCATGACGAAGCGGCGGACCGGTGAAAGCGATACCGGTCCACCGCAGTTCGGGGTGTGGGCCTGCGTGCGAAGACGCCGATCCATAGTGTTGTAGGTCACAGTGACCAGATTGCGGGCCGGATAGCTGACCGGCCGCACGGATCCGCGTCCGCCGCCGGTCCGCGCTCCCGGCACGGCTGTTCCGCACCCGGTCGCCGGCCTCGGCGACCGCGGGCACCGGGCCGGTCGCGGGCGACCCGGTTGGCTCGGGTCAGGCGCCGTAGACGGGTTCCGGGGTCGCGCCCTTGGCGATCAGCTCCGCGACCACCGTGCCGAGCTCGGCCGGCTGCCAGCGGGTGCCGCGGTCGACCGGGACACCGTGGCGCCAGCCCTCGGCCAGCGCCAGCCGCCCGCCCTCGACCTCGAACATGCGGCCGGTGATCCCGGCCGATTCGGAACTACCCAGCCACACCACGATGGGTGAGATGTTCTCCGGCGCCATGGCGTCGAAGCCGTCCTCCGGCTTCGCCATCATGTCGGCGAACACCGTTTCGGTCATCCGGGTGCGAGCCGACGGAGCGATCGCGTTCACGGTGACGCCGTAGCGCGCGAACTCGGCGGAGGCGGTGAGGGTCAAGCCCGCGATACCCGCCTTCGCGGCGCCGTAGTTGCCCTGCCCGACACTGCCCTGCAGCCCGGCGCCGGAACTGGTGTTGATGATCCGGGCGTCGACGGGACGACCGGCCTTCGATTCGGCCCGCCAATAGGCGGCCGCGTGCCGCATGGTGGCGAAATGCCCCTTGAGGTGCACGCGGACCACCGCGTCCCATTCGTCCTCACCGAGGTTCACCAGCATCCGGTCGCGCACGAAACCGGCGTTGTTGACCAGTACGTCCAGACCGCCGAAGGCATCCACGGCCTGCTGGACCAGGTTCTGGGCGCCCTCCCAGCTCGCCACATCGTCACCGTTGGCGACCGCTTCCCCGCCCGCGGCGCGGATCTCGGCGACTACCTGTTCGGCGGGGGTTTCCGCGGTCGATTCACCGCTGAGGCTGGTGCCGATATCGTTGACCACGACCTTCGCCCCCTCGGCGGCGAAGGCCAGCGCGTGCGCCCGGCCGATGCCCCGGCCCGCGCCGGTGATGATCACGGTCCGTCCGGCGCAGATGCCCTCGGTTGCCATATGCGTTCCTATCGTCGATGTCGGTATCTGGGTGATGGTCGAACCGGGCCGGTCGCCGCGCGGACGGCGGCGAGGCACCGGCGGGGCGGGTCCGTCAGGTCGCCGGTGAGCCGGTGGGCTCCGAATGCCCGGCGGTCGCGACCGAGAGGAACGCCGGGGGCTCCCCACCGCCGTGGATCTGCAGCGTCGCACCACTGATATAGGCGGCGAGCGGGGAGAGCAGGAAGGCCACCCCGTTGCCGACATCCTCGGGACGGGCGAGCCGGCCCATCGGGATGGTCTGCCCGACGGCCGCCACCCCCTCCTCGTCGCCGTAGTGCAGGGCACTGAGTTCGGTTTCCACCGCGCCCACCACCAATGAGTTGATCCGGACCCGGGGCGCCCACTCGGCGGCGAGCGAGACGGTGAGGGCGTCGACCCCGGCCTTGGCCGCACCGTAGGCGGCCGTCCCGGGCGAGGGCCGGTGGCCGCTGAGACTGGAGATATTGACGATCGATCCGCCGGACTCCTGGCGGCTGATCACCGCGTGCGCCGCCTGCGCCACATGCAGGGCGGAGAGCAGATTCAGTTCGATGATCTTGGTGTGGAAACGCGGGCTGGCGTCGGCGGCCAGCGCGTAGGGCGCCCCGCCGGCGTTGTTGACGGCGTGGTCGAGCCGGCCGTGCCGGGCGACGATTTCGGCGATCATCGCCTGCACCGCGTCGGCGTCGCGCACATCGCAGGGCAGGAAGTCGATTCCGCGGCCGTCCACCTCCACGGGTTGATCGCCGGGACGGCGGGCGCAGGCCACCACCGTCGCGCCGGCGGCCAGCAGGACCCGGCTGATCCCGGCGCCGACCCCGCGGACTCCGCCGGTTACCAGAACGACGCGATCGGACAGGTCGATTTCGAGTGCCACCGTGTTAACCTACCAAGCAATTGCTTGCTTAGCCAAGATGCTCGAGATGCGAGATGGGATACGCGATGGGGATCAAGCGCCATACGGAATCCGCCGGTATCGCCGTGGTCACGGTCGACTATCCGCCGGTCAACGCCATACCCTCGGACGGCTGGTTCGCCCTCGCCGACGAGATCCGGGCCGCGGGGCGCGACCCGGAAACCCGTGTGGTGGTGTTGCGCGCGGAGGGCCGCGGGTTCAACGCGGGCGTCGATATCAAGGAAATCCAGCGCAAACCCGGCCACCAGGCGTTGATCGACGCCAACCACGGATGCTTCGAGGCGTTCGGCGCGGTCTACGACTGCCAGGTTCCGGTGATCACGGCGGTCCAGGGCTTCTGCCTGGGCGGCGGTATCGGGCTGGTCGGCAACTCCGACATCATCCTCGCCTCCGACGACGCGACCTTCGGCCTGCCCGAGGTCGACCGCGGCGCGCTCGGCGCCGCCACCCACCTGGCGCGCCTGGTCCCCCAGCATCTGATGCGGGCGCTGTTCTTCACCGCGAGCACCGCCACCGCCCAGCAGCTGCACCACTACGGGTCGGTGCTGAAGGTCGTACCGCGTGCGGAACTGGACGCCGCCGCGCTCGAAGTCGCGAAGGATATCGCCGCCAAGGACGGGCGGGTGATCCGTGCCGCCAAACGCGCCCTCAACGGTATCGACGTGCAGGACGTGCACCGCAGCTACCGGTTCGAGCAGGGTTTCACCTTCGAACTGAACCTGTCGGGGGCCTCCGACGAGATCCGCGAACGATTCGACGCCGATCTGGCGGCGCAGAAGGACAAGAACTGACATGGAACGGAAAACCATGCGAGACAAGCGGAAATCGCTGGACGAGATCGTCGGCGAACTGCGCAGCGGAATGACCATCGGCATCGGCGGCTGGGGGTCGCGGCGTAAGCCGATGGCTCTGGTCCGCGCGCTGCTGCGGTCCGATGTCACCGACCTCACCGTGGTCACCTACGGCGGCCCCGATCTCGGCCTGCTGCTCTCGGCGGGCAAGGTCCGCAAGGCCTACTACGGCTTCGTATCCCTGGATTCGGCGCCGTTCTACGATCCCTGGTTCGCCAAGGCCCGCACCTCCGGGCAGATCGTGGCCCGCGAGATGGACGAGGGCATGCTCAAATGCGGCCTCGAGGCGGCCGCCGCGCGGCTGCCGTTCCTGCCGATCCGCGCCGGCCTCGGCTCCGACGTCCCGAACTTCTGGGACGGTGAACTGACCACCGTCACCTCGCCGTATCCGGGCCCGGACGGCCGGGCCGAAACCCTGATCGCCATGCCCGCGCTGAATCTCGACGCCGCCCTGGTGCACCTGAACATCGGCGACGCCCACGGCAATGCCGCCTACCAGGGTGTGGACC
Organism: Nocardia sp. NPDC003345; assembly: GCF_053589395.1. Lineage (NCBI taxonomy): Bacteria > Bacillati > Actinomycetota > Actinomycetes > Mycobacteriales > Nocardiaceae > Nocardia > Nocardia sp. NPDC003345. The sequence continues at coordinate 8,783 of NZ_JBSFRU010000088.1, read as the reverse complement.
CTTATATGGACGACCTCTTCTGCCTGGCGGCCGAGAAGCGCTACCTGTCGGTGGAGCGGATCGTCGAGACCGAGGAGCTGGTGAAAACGGTTCCCCCGCAGTCCCTGATTCTCAACCGCATGATGGTCGACGCGGTGGCCGAGGCCCCCAGCGGGGCACATTTCACCCTCGGCGGCGAGAGCTACGGCCGGGACGAGAAATTCCAGCGCCACTACGTCGAGGCGGCCGGATCGCCGGAGACCTGGCAGACCTTCGTCGACACCTACCTCAGCGGCTCCGAAGCCGACTACCAGGCCGCCGTCGCGCGATTCAAGGAGGAGCAGCGGTGACCAGCACCGAAACCATCACCCGCGCCGAGGTGTGCGCGGTCGCCTGCGCCGAGATCTTCCGCGACGCCGGCGAGATCTTCGCCAGCCCCATGACCCCGATGGCTCAGCTCGGGGCGCGGCTGGCGAAACTCACCTTCGAACCCGACCTGCTGCTCTCCGACGGTGAGGCGTTCTTCCTGGCCGAAACCCCGCCGATCGGCGGTAAGGCGCCCGTGGAGGGCTGGATTCCTTTCCGCCGCGTCTTCGACGTGCTGGCCTCGGGCCGCCGTCATGTGGTGATGGGCGCCAACCAGATCGACCGCTTCGGCAACCAGAACCTCTCCGCGTTCGGCCCGCTCCAGCGGCCGACCCGGCAGATGTTCGGTGTCCGGGGGGCGCCCGGTAACACCATCAACCACCCGACCAGCTACTGGGTCGCGCGGCATGGCAAACGGGTGTTCAGCGAGCAGGTGGATATCGTGGCCGGAATCGGCTACGACAAGGTCGATTCCGACAACCCCGCCTTCCGGTTCCACAATATCCACCGCGTGGTCACCAACCTGGGTGTTTTCGATTTCGGCGGTCCGGACCACACGATGCGGGCGCTGAGCCTGCACCCGGGTGTCACCGCCGACGAGGTCGCCGAGAACACCTCGTTCGAGATCGCCGACCTGGGTACCGCCGGAGCGACCCGCGTGCCCACCGACGAGGAACTGCGGATCATCCGCGAAGTCCTGGATCCCAAGAAGATCCGCGAGAAGGAGGTCCCGCAGTGACTGCCCGGCTGCGGACCCCGCTGACCGAACTGGTCGGCATCGAGCATCCCGTCGTGCAGACGGGAATGGGCTGGGTCGCGGGCCCGAGCCTGGTCTCGGCGACCTCCAACGCCGGCGGTCTCGGCATTCTGGCCTCGGCCACCATGACCTACGACGAGCTGGAAACGGCGATCGCCAAAACCAAGGCGCAGACCGATAAACCGTTCGGCGTGAACATCCGCGCGGATGCCTCCGACGCCGGTGCGCGGATCGATCTGCTGATCCGCGAGAACGTGAAGGTCGCCTCCTTCGCCCTGGCGCCGAAGCAGGACCTCATCGCCAAGCTGAAAGACGCGGGCGTGGTGGTGGTCCCGTCGATCGGCGCGGCCAAGCACGCGGTGAAGGTCGCCTCGTGGGGCGCCGACGCGGTGGTCGTCCAGGGCGGTGAGGGCGGCGGGCACACCGGCCCGGTGGCCACCACCCTGCTGTTGCCGTCGGTCCTGGACGCGGTGGATATCCCGGTGATCGCGGCGGGCGGGTTCTACGACGGCCGCGGCCTTGCCGCCGCCCTCGCCTACGGCGCCGCGGGCGTCGCGATGGGTACCCGCTTCCTGCTCACCCAGGAGAGCAGCGTGCCCGATTCGGTGAAACAGGAGTACCTGCGCCGCCCGCTCGGACAGACCGTGGTCTCCACCAAGGTCGACGGTATGCCGCACCGGGTTCTCAACACCGAACTCGTGCAGAAGCTCGAGAACTCGGGACGTATCCGCGGGCTCACCGCCGCCGTGGGCAACGCGGCCCGGTTCAAGAGTATGACCGGAATGAAATGGTCCACGCTGGTCAAGGACGGGCTGGCCATGCGGAAGGCCAAGGACCTCACCTGGTCGCAGGTCATCATGGCGGCCAATACCCCCATGCTGCTCAAAGCCGGTCTGGTGGAGGGCAATACCGAAGCCGGAGTGCTCGCGGCGGGGCAGGTGAGCGGCATCCTGGAGGATCTGCCGACCTGCCAGGAGTTGATCGACCGGATCGTCGCCGACGCGGTCGCGCGGATCGGCAGTATCGCCGAACTCCCCCGGAGCGCGGAAGCGGCCAACTGACGTAGCTCGTCGAACAACCCCCGCTCCCCGGAAGTCGGAACCGAATCACTCGGTGCCGCTTCCGGGGAGTAGTGCGTCCGGGGCGCTCTCAGCCCCGGGGCCAGGGACGAACCTCGCCCCAGCCCCAGGTGGGTGTGGGTTCGCTGTCGCCCTCCGGAGCGTCCGGTCCCGAGAACAGCAGTGCCATCCGGGTTCCCCATTCCAGGTATCCCACGAACGCCGACCGGAACTCGGCATCGGCGGGCAACCCGACCTTGTCGGCGGTATCGAGCAGCAGCGTCATCCAGCGTCGTCGCTGCTCCTCGGTCAACCCCCGGTCCCGGTGCCGCGTGATCATATGTTGATGGCCGCCGTGGGATTCCGAGTACACCGCCGGCCCACCGAATACCTCACCGAGCCAGGCGGCTACATGTTTCGCGTGGTCGGGGTCCATACCGTCGAACACCGGTGCCAGGACCGGATCCTCGGGGACCCGCTCGTAGAAGGTCGTGAAGAGCTTCTCGAATGCCGCCGCACCGCCCGCCCATTCGTACAGCGAGGGCACCAGTGCGACCGGCTCGTAGTGCCGCATCTCCTCGATATCGGTGATGTAATGCTCGATCTCGGCGAAGAAGGCCCGGAACTCGGCACTCCTACGGAACTTGTCCAGGTGATCGCTCGCCGACGTCCAGGTCAGCCGGAGGATGTAGACCTCGGGCTCGTCGACGCACCGGTCCAGGTCATAGGTCCGGCAATAGGGCGAGGACTGAAGAGATACGGCGGCCCGCCGATAGGCGTCCTCGAAAGCGGCCGGATCGGTGATGCGGTACCGGATGTACTCGGTGATCATCGAAGAATTCGATCACCTCCGGACCCGCGTGTCCAAGGGCGTTGCCTGTGATGATGACCGCCTTCCGGCTCGTCGGCCCGGGACTGCCGCGAGATCGCTGTCGGTACCGCGCATTACGTTGCGATCATGCCCTCGACTCCGCATGAAGTGGTGATCGACATGTTCACGGAGAGACCGGGTCTGGTCGCTCCCCTCCTATCCGCGCTCGGCTGCGAACTACCCGACTACGAGACCGTCAAGCCCCGGTCCGAGAGGGCCGCGGTTGTGGCGCCTACCGAGTACTACGCCGATGCGGTCCTCGTATTCGAGCGCAGCGGTGAATCGGTACTGGCCGTTGTGGTGGAGATTCAGCTACGCCGCGACCCCGACAAGCTGTGGTCCTGGCCGGTATACACAGCGTCATTGCGAGCGCGAATGAGATGTCCGGTGCTACTGCTGATCGTGTGCCCGGACCCCCGCACTGCGAAGTGGGCGGCCCAGCCACTGGATTTCGGGTACGGCAGCCCATCCACCACATTGACCCCATTGGTTTTGGACCCTTCATCGGTCCCGGTGGTCACGGATCCGGGCCTGGCGACCGAGCTGCCCGAGCTCGCCGTGCTGTCCGCAGTAGCCCACCCGCAACATCCCGACCACACCCAGATCTGGCAGGCGCTGGCCACGGGACTTCGAACCCTCGGGGAAGACCCCGCTCTGAGATACCATGACTTCATCCTGACGATGCTGCCGCGCGCTGTTCGTCCTGCTTGGGAGGCATTCATGTCCACTGGTCTGCGTGACTACAACTTCACCAGCGACTTCGCCCGCAGGTACATCGCCGAAGGTCGAGCCGAGGGTCGAGCGGAGGGCGAGGCCGCGTCGATTCTGACCGTCCTCGACGCTCGTGGAATCGACGTCCCGGACCGGGTTCGGGACGCGATCACCTCCTGCGAAGACCTGGACCAACTGCAGAAATGGCTGCGGCGGGCCTTGGAGATCAACCAGGCCGACGAATTGCTCGATTGACCGGCCCCGCGGGGCTCCGGCCGGCGCGATGGGCCGCAGCCCCGGTCACCTCACCCGAACGGGGTCTTCGGTCGTTCCTGTAGCTCGCCGTCGAGGTAGATATCGACCTTTTCGTTGTAGAAGCACGCCAGCCCCGCTACCTTCTGACTCTCCGGCGTGGGAGTCCGATAGATCCACACCAGGTCCGGGTACTCGGTGTCCCCGATCCGGATGTTCCAGTAGTCGGCGTTGCCCTTGTACGGGCAGCTGGTGTGGGAGTCCGACGGGGTCAGCAGGTCCATGCGGATATCGGTGAGCGGGAGGTAGTAGCGGGCGGGGAGGCCGGTTTCGAACAGGATCCGCGGTGTATGCGAATCCGCCACCGTTACGCCGTCGATCTCCACCCTGATATGCCGGGAGCTCGCGAGGATATCGACGCGGGAGTACGGGCTGCGGGGGTGGACGTAGACCGGCTCGTCTTCCTCGAACCATTCGTCCATGGCGTTCCAGTCGAGCCGGACCAGCTCCCGCACCCGCGAGACCGGCGACCGCGGGTAGCGCAGGGCCGCACCGGGCGCGGTGACGCCGTCCACCACGACGTCGTAGCCGGTTCCTTCGCCGAGGCGGCCCGAGGTCCGGGTGGCGCCGGTCGGTTCCAGCTTCGCGCGCAGATCGGCAACCGGGATGTAGTAGGACGGGTAGTAGGGGTTCTCCCACACCAGGGCGGGCCGGAGGGTGTCGGCGACCAGCCGTCCGCCCAGGTAGACCCGCACCCGCTTCGGGCTCGTCTCGACCCGGACCTCGTCTCGCTGCGCTTCGGTCATGGTTACGACGCTACGCCCGGCGACGACCGCTTACCGGAAAAGAGCGGGCCCCGCCTGTTGGCGGGACCCGCGCGCGACCTCTTGTGAAGGTCAGTCTCCGACCGTGACGGCCTGCGCCTCCTCGACACTGTGCGGGGCCGGGTCGTGGTCGTCTATATGGGCGAGCGCGCTACGTCCGGCCAGCAGCACCAGGACGCCGGCGGCGGTGCAGGCCGCACCCACCCAGAACGGGAGCGAGATGCTGTGCTCGCCGAGTTTGCCGGCCAGCCAGGGCGCGAGGGCGCCCCCGGAGAACCGGACGAAGCTGTAGGCCGCCGAGGCGGTCGAACGTTCCACCGGGGCGGAGATCATCACGGCCTCGGTGATGAGGGTGTTGTTCACGCCGAGGAACAGACCGGCCAGGATCACACCGGCGATCAGCACCGGCTTGTGCTCGGCGAACATCGCCATAATGGCGAGATCGGCGGCGAACAGCCCGACCGCCACCGCGATCATCGGCAGGGTGCCGAAGCGGTGCTGCAGTTTCGGGGCGAAGAACACCGAGGCGACGGCCAGCAGGATGCCCCAGCCGCAGAAGATGAACCCGATCGCGTAGGTGCCCATATCCAGGGGGAAGGGAGTGTAGGCGAGCAGGGTGAAGAAGCCGAAGTTGTACAGCAGCGCGGTGATGCTCACGGTCAGCAGGCCACGATGGCGCAACGCCTTGAACGGGGCAGCCAATGAGGTCGGCCGGGCGGCCTTCGGCCCTTCGGGCAGCAAGACGACGATCGCGATGAACGCGACGGCCATCAGGACCGAGACGCCGAAGAACGGGCCCCGCCAGCTGATTCCGCCGAGCACGCCACCCAACAGCGGTCCGGTGGCGATACCGATCCCGAGCGCCGCCTCGTAGAGGATGATGGCGCGGGCGACCCCGCCGCTGGCGGCGCCGACGATGGTGGCCAGCGCGGTCGCGATGAACAGGGCGTTGCCCAGGCCCCAGCCGGCGCGGAATCCGACGATCTGCCCGACCGTGCCCGAACAACCCGCCAGAGCCGCGAAGACGATGATCAATGCCAGGCCGGTCAGCAAGGTCTTCTTCGCGCCGAACCGGCTGGAGACGACACCGGTGACCAGCATGGCGACACCGGTGACGAGCATATAGCTGGTGAACAGCAGCGATACCTGTGCAGGCGAGGCGTTCAGCTGTTCACCGATGGGTTTGAGGATCGGGTCGACCAGGCCGATGCCCATGAACGCGATAACGCTGGCGAAGGCAACGGCCCAGACCGCTTTCGGCTGCCCGGTCGATGTGCTGGTCGGTTCGGCCGTCCTGGTCGTGATGCTCATCGGTGTTTCCTCGGTTGCGGTTGGTCCCCGGCCGATTCCCGGATGGCCGCCAGCAATTCGCGCAGGTCGGCGGCCATACCGGCCAGCCTTTCGGCATCGAAACCCGGAAGCGGGCCGGTCAGCGCATCGCGCATGGCCGCCCGGGAAGCGGCGAGCCGGGCCTGCCCGGCCGGGGTGAGTTCGACGACGACGGCCCGCGAATCGTGCGGATCCCGGCGTCTGGATGCGTATCCCTGTCCGACCAGCCGGGCGATCAGCGCTGTCGCCGTGGGTTGTGAGGTCCGGTCGAGACGGGCGAATTCGCTGACACGCAGCGAACCGTGCTCTTCGAGAACGGCCAGGGCGCGCACTGTGGCGCGCGGAAGGTCGTCGGGGCTGGAGGCGCCCGCCGATCGGGTGAGCCGGCCCGCGGTGACCAGCAGGTCGACGACGATGTCGCCTGTTCGGGTCATCGCGTCCGGCTGCACTCCAATATTATTACATAGGCTAACTATCTATTTCCAGGCCCGTCCGCTGGGATACCCGCCACATGGCGGAGTTGCGCGAGGAAGGTGGACCGGTCGTCACCCCGGACCACGTAGTGGCAGGCCGCGAGCCGCACGATCGCCGCCGCCACGATCTCGGCGTCCGCACCCTCGATCATCGGCCGGATGAGTGCGCGCATATCGGGCATCACCCGGGCCAGCTCTCCCAGGACATGGTCGGGTTCCACATCGACCAGCCGTCCCAGCGAATAGGACTCCTGATGGTCGACCATGTAGCGCAGCGCGGCGTCGAGCCGGGCCGCACCGGTCAGCCCTTCGGTCGCCGCCGCGAAGGCGTCCTGGGTGTTCTGCTGCTCGTAACGGCCGAAGGCGGTGAGCAGTTCCTCTTTCGAGGAGAAGAACCGGTACAGCGTCGGCCGCGACACCTTCGCCTCGGCCGCGACATCGGACAGATTGAGCTTGCTGTGGCCGTGCCGGCTCAGCACCTCGAAGGTCGCGCGCAGGATGCGCGTGCGGGTGGACCCGTTCGAGTTCGCTTCCGGTGGCATTTACATCCTTTACACTTTTTGTAAGTTGTGTAACACTCTATTCAGTGCCGCCCGGTCGGTCCGGCAGCCCTTTTCAGCTGGTGGAGACGCAGATTCGCACTCTGCCATGGAATGGTACGGACAGCTCGATGTGGCACACCCCATCCAGCTCCAGCAGTATCGAGGTGAGTCCGATGACGGACACCTGCGTCCAGGGCGACGAGATCGACTTCGACCCGTTCTCCGACGAATTCTTTCGCGATCCGCACGAAATCTACCGGCGCCTACGCGCGGAAGCGCCGGCCTACTTCAACCCCCGCTACGGCCTATGGGCCCTGTCCCGCTACGCGGACGTGGCCCCCGGGATGAAGAACTTCGAAACCTTCTCCTCGGCCGAGGGCATCACCCTCGATATGGTCCTCGACCCCGAGCACGCCAAACCCGATATCCCGATGATCATCATGATGGACCCGCCGGATCACACCAGGATGCGCAACCTGGTACGCAAGGTGTTCACACCGCGCGCGATCGCCGCGCTGGAACCGATGGTCCGGGACACCGTCGAAACCTTCGTCCGGCAGATCCCGGCGGGCGACTTCGATGTGGTGGCCGATTTCTCCAATCACTTCCCGATCGAGGTGATCAGCTCCATGCTCGGCGTCCCGGCGAAGGACCGGGCGTGGTTGCGCGAACTGCACGCGCTCCCCCTCGAACGCAGTCCCGGGCAGACCGGGATGCGGCCCGAGGCGAAAGAAGCGATGCAGCAGGCCGGGCGGTATTACTTCCAGCTCATCATGGAACGCCGGGCACACCCACGCGACGATATGATCTCCCGCCTCATCGAAGCCGAGGTGGATCGCGGCGACGGGGTCAGCACCAAACTCAGCGACCTCGAAATCGCAGGGTTCATCTCCCTGCTCGGCGGCGCGGGCGCCGAAACCGTGGCCAAGCTGATCGGTATCGCGACCGTGCTGTTCGCCGATCACCCCGACCAGTGGGCGGCCCTGCGCGCCGACCGCTCCAGAATCCCCGGCGCGTTCGAAGAGGTGCTGCGCTACGACGGCCCCGTCCAGTACGACCTGCGCTACACCCTGCGCGATGTCGAGCTACACGACCGAACCATCCCGCGGGGCAGCCACGTGCTGATGCTGCTCGCCTCGGCCACCCGCGACGAGGATGCCTTCCCCGACGCCGGCCGATTCGATATCGACCGCCCACATTCCGGCCACAACCTCGGTTTCGGCTACGGCATCCACAGCTGCCTCGGCGCCGCCCTGGCCCGCCTGGAAGGACGGATCGCCCTCGACGCACTCCTGGACGTAATGCCCGAATTCACCCTCGACCGCGAAGGTTTGCGCCGCGCGACGGTCACCAACGTGGCCGGCTGGGCAAACGTCCCGGTCCGGGTCGGCTAAACCGCGAACCCCCGCGTGCCCCGGGTGTAGGTACGTGCCCACACCCGGTGCTCACCGCCCCGGGCCGCGTCGGCCTCCGAAGCCGGTAACCGTAGGTCCCGCAACGAACCATCAGCACGCCCGGGAAGCACCGCGCAGCAACGAGTTCGGCGAATCCGACAAGGGTTCGGCCCGCGTCTGCTGTCGGCCCTCGAGACTTGTGGCTTCGCCACGTGCGCTTCGAGGGC
>NZ_JBSFRU010000087.1:0-19793 GCF_053589395.1 Nocardia sp. NPDC003345 | reverse complement strand
TGACAGCAGACGCGGGCCGAACCCTTTGTGGGCCTCGCTGGACTCGGCGCCGGGAAGGTGGCCCGATTCTGGGGAGTGGCGGATTCGGATGTGGGCCGGGTGCGGGCGTGGGCGGCCGACGAGGGTGGCGCATCCGGATGTGGGCCGCGTGGGCGCGTGGGGTGGCGGCCCCGGGGTGGCGCATCCGGATGTTGAGGTGGGTGCTTGTAGTGGTTGGGGGGGTGCCGGGTGCGTGGGTTGCGGGGTCAGTCGAGGGAGACGTAGACCTCTACCGAGGTGGGGCCGATGTAGCGTTCCAGTTCGGCGGTGTGGGAGCGGGTTATGGTGCCCGCTTTCTCGGCTTCGCGGACCCTTGCCCAGGCTGTACGGAGTAGGTCGTAGGGCTTCTCGGTCACGACGAATTTGGCGTAGCGGCCGGTGGGGACGCGGGTGAGGACGTCGCCGGGATCCACTTGGTCCAGGGTGGTGATCTCGTAGCCGAGGACGGCTACGGCGTGGTCGTCCTGGCCGATATAGGCGGCTACGCGGGGTACGTCCTTCTCCCGGCTCAGGTAGCGGTCCCAGGTGAAGTTCACAAGATCCAGGTCGCGGGCGGTGACTTCGCGGCCGGCGAGGGGGATGGTGAGCCCGGCGACCATGCTTTCGTCCAGGGTGACGATCTCGAAATCCACTGTTCCTACCTGCCCGCCGAATCGTCTTCTGTAATCGCCACGAACACTTCGACCGTCTGCTCGTCCGGATAGCGCTCGTGGTCACCGGTGTAGGAGCGGACGAGGCGTCCGGAGGCCTCGGCGTCCCAGATGGCCCGCCACAGGGTCACGATGGTTTCGCCCAGGTCTTCACCGCTGAGGGTGAACCGGGCGTAGCGGCCGGCGGGGATCCGGGCGAGAACGTCGCCTGCCTGCAGATCGTCGAGGCTGCGGCAGCGGTAGCCGATGATATGGGTCAGGTACGAATTGATCTCGGGGGCGTGATCGACGAAGGCGCTGGCCGGGGGGCCGGGTAAGGACCGGGACAGGTTCCGTTTCCAGGCTTCCTCGACCTTGGTGCGGCGTGGGCCCTCCACGGCGAGGGCCGGGCTGCGAAGCACCATTCCCGCCACCAGCGTTTCCGGGCGGTCAACGACATTGAATTCCACCGGCGTAGCCCCTATGTCTCGTCATCCGTCGTCGCTCCAGCGCATATCCTCCCGCACGCCCGTCCCGGCACGAGCGTCGGCCCGGTGCCGGTCGGTCGGATGGGCGACATACTCACTCTGGCCAACGATGCTGCCACGTCGACCGTTCCCTCGGTGGGATCACGGGCGGAAATCCGTAGATCACGGTACGGGGATGGTCACTCCGGGCAGGATTTCCACCACACGCGGTGGTGGGGGCGGCGGTGGCGGTGGCGGCGGAGCGACCTCCGGCGCCGGGGCGGGCGCGGGGGCCGGTGGATCGTAATCGTTGTCGTACTGGGGCTCGGGTTGGGGAATGTAGGGTTCCGAGGCCGGCGGGATGACGATGAACGGCTGCTGCGGGGGCGGCGCCGGTTCGGGTTCCGGCGGTGGCGGTGGGTTGAGGATGTCGTACGGGTTGCGGCCCCCGGTGCTGTTGCCCCCGGCATTGCCCGACGGCTGTGGTGCGGGCGCGGCCGGAATGATCGGACCGGGCGGCGGAACCACTCCGACCTGCTCGGAGGGCGTATCGACCAGGGCGCCGTCCATGGTTCGCTTCCAGATGTCGGAAGGCATTCCGGAACCGTAGATCCGCCCGCCGCCGGCGGTCGTGATCGGCAGGTTGGCGTCGGTGCCGATCCATACCGCCGTCGACAGCGACGGGGTGAAGCCGACCATCCAGGCGTCTTTGTTCTGGCCGGTATCGCCGAGCTGGGTGGTGCCGGTCTTGGCGGCCGACGGGCGGCCGCTGAGTCCGTGACCGTTGGAGTAGTCGGCGATCGGCAGCATGGCCTGGGCCGTCCGCGCCGCCATATCCGGCGGAATCCGCTGTTCGGGAGGCGGCGGTTGTTCGCCGGTGCGCTGGTCGGGGGCGCCGCCGCGATCCAGCAGCACCGTGCCGTCGCCGCGGACCACCCGCTGCACGAAGTAGGGCTGGTGGTAGCGGCCCTCACCGGCGATGGTCGCGTAGGCCGACGCCATATCCATCGGCCGCACCAGATAGGTGCCGAGCACGATGGACGGCATCGGCGCTTCGCCCATCTCGGTGAGCGATTCCCCCTGCACGCCGGGAATGTCCTTCGGAATCCCGGCCTGGTGCGCGGCATCCGCGATCGCCTGCGGACCGTTGCTCATGGCCAGGGTGAGCCGGTAGAAGCTGGTGTTGAGGGATCGTTTGAACGCTTCCGACAGTGCGCACACGCCGCAGGATTCGTTCTCGACATTGCGTACGGTCACGCCGTTGACGTCCACCGGCGCGCTGTCGTAGGCCTGTGACAGCGGAATGCCCTGCTGGATCGCGGCCAGGACGGCGAAGGTCTTGAAGGCGGAGCCGGTCTGCACAGGCGCCTGGGCGAAATCGAACCCGATCCCGTCGGCGCCGCCGTAATAGGCCCGGACGGCGCCCGAGCGCGGGTCGATCGACACCACGGCGGTCCGCAGTTCCGGCGGCTGGCCGTCGAGGGAATCACCGGCGGCGGCCTGCGCGGCCTGCTGGGCGCGGGCGTCGATGGTCGTGGTGATCTGCAGGGCGCCGGTGTCGAGCTCCTGGTCGGAGATCCCCGCGGCGGCCAGTTCCCGCAGGACCTGGGTCTTGATATGCCCCTCCGGTCCACGGGTGGTGCGGGCGTCCTCCGGCGCCGGCGGGGGGTTGGTCGGCGGGAAGACCACCGCGTCGCGGTCGCCGGGGGCCAGCGCCTTCATCTCGACCATCCCGTTGAGGACGTAGTTCCAGCGTTGCAGCAGCTGGGGCAGCTGGTTCTCCGGATCCAGGCCCGACGGGGTGCGGATCAGCGCGGCCAGTACCGCGCCTTCGGCCACGGACAGATCGGAGACGGATTTCCCGAAGTAGACCTGGGCGGCGGCCTCGATCCCGTAGGCGCCGCGACCGAAATAGATGGTGTTGAGGTAGGCGGCGAGGATATCGTCCTTGCTCCATTCCCGCGCCATCTTCGAGGAGATGATGAGTTCGTGCATCTTCCGGCTCACCGTGCGTTCGGTGCCCAGGAAGGCGTTCTTCACGTACTGCTGGGTGATGGTGGATCCGCCGCCGGCGTTGGGGTGGCCGAGGGCGTTGTCCCGGGCGGCGCGCAGCAGGCCCGCGGTCGAGAAACCGGGGTTGGCGTAGAAGTTGCGGTCCTCGGCGGAGAGCACCGCGTCACGGACGTGCCGGGGCACCTTCGACAGCGGGACCGGGGTGCGGTTGCCCTCCGGAGGAACCACCTTGGCCAGGACGGTACTGCCGTCGGAGGCGACGATGGTGGCGGTCTGGTTCACCGGCACGGTTCCGGCCGCCGGAATCTCCGAACTCCAGTACACCAGCGCCACCAGTAACGCCGGGATCGCCACCAGGATGATGAACAGCCACAGGATCAGATGCCGGATCCGCTGCCCGCGGGTGCGCCGGGGCCGCGGATACTCCGGTGGCCGGGGCGGCCGGGGCCGCGTATCCGCGTCGAGCTTGTTCCAGCCGGCCAGGCTCGAGTACTCGGGTGGGTCGGGGGTGTTGCGGCCTCGCTGGGAACGGGACGAGCTGCTCACGATCATCTCCTTCCGGAGCGTCGGAAAAACTCAGGCGCACCACCGCCGGCCCCCAGGATACCCAGTGATCAGCTCTTGACCCCGCCTGCCGTGAGGCCCGAGATGATCCGCCGTTGGAACAGGAGTACCAGAATCACCAACGGCACGGTTACCAGCGTTCCGGCCGCCATAATCGCCGCATAGGGCTCTACCAGGGGATTGTTCCCGGAGAAGCGCGCGATAGCCACCGTAACCGGTTCCGTTTCGCTACCGGAAAGGACACGAGCCAGCAAGTATTCGTTGATGGCGGCGATGAAGGCCAGGATGGCGGTGGTGAAGACCGCGGGCGCCGCCAGCGGCAGCATCACCAGCCGGAACGCCTGCGTCCGGGTGGCGCCGTCGATCCGCGCCGCCTCTTCCAGTTCCCACGGCAGTTCGGTGAAGAACGAGGACAGGGTGTAGACGGTCAGCGGCAGTACGAAGGAGATGTTCGGCAGGATCAGGGCCTGGTACTCGCCGATCCAGCCGATCTCGGTGAACAGCTGGAACAGCGGCGTCACCAGGACCACCACCGGGAACATGGACGCGCCCAGGATGAGACCGGACACCACATAGCGGCCCTTGAAGGCGAGCCGGGCCAGCGCGTAGGCGGCCATGACGCCGATGATCAGGGCGATCGCAGTGGTGGCGGTGCCGATGATCACGCTGTTGAGCAGCGCCTTGCCGAAATCGTTACCGCGGCTGGTGTCGAAGACGTCGCGGAAATTGTCCAGGGTGACGTGGGTCGGCCAGGGCGTCGTCTCGAAGGTGTAGGCCGGATCGCGGAAGGCGGTCACCGCCATCCAATAGAAGGGGCCGAGCCCCCACAGGAGCACGATCAGCGCGCCCACATAGATCCGGGCCGACCCGAGGCGGCGCAGCAACGACGGGGTTCTGTTCTGCTGTGTAGTCACGCGGCCCTCACGCCTTCCGCTGTTCTTCCTGCGTCCGCACCGCGTTCGCGCCCAATATCTTCACGAGTACGAAGGCCGCCGCGAAGATCAACAGGAAGGTGATCGTCGAGAGCGCCGCCGCGCTGTTGGGACCCTGCCTGGTCTGATCGACCACCAGTACCGACAGGGTCCGGGTGGCCGGGAGATCGTTGGTCATGATCGCGGGCAGGTCGTACATGCGCAGCGCGTCCATGGTGCGGAACAGCACCGCGACCAGCAGCGCCGGCTTCAGCAGCGGCAGCGTGATCTGGGTGAACCGCTGCCACGCCGACGCCCCGTCGACGCGTGCCGCCTCGTATACATCGTTGGAGATGACCTGCAGCCCGGCCAGCAGCAGCAGCGCCACGAAGGGGGCGGTCTTCCACACATCGGCGGCGATCACCGCGAAACGGGCCGGCCAGGTGTCCGAGGTCCACAGGATCTCGGTACCGAACAGATTGTTGACCAGGCCGTCGTACTGGAACATGAATTCCCACAGCCGCGCCGTGACCGCGGTCGGGATCGCCCAGGGGATCAGCACCGCGGCGCGCAGCAGCGCCCGGCCGCGGAAGGTCTTGCCCATGACGATCGCCATACCGAGCCCGATCGCGACCTCCAGCGTCACCGTCACCACCGCGAAGAACAGGGTGACGCCGACCGCGCTCCAGAACTCGGCGCCGAGGTTGCCGGTCGGGCATTCGGTGGTGCCGCCGGTGATCACCTGGCATTGGCCGACCAGCCAGTGCAGGTAGTTGTAGAAGGTGCTCTCACCGTTGTCGACGAAACGGCCGGTGACGGGATCGAGCTGATCGTCGTAGTGGAACGACATCCACAGCGCCCGGATCACCGGATAGCCGATGACCACCGCGAGTGCCGCCAGTACCGGCGCGACGAACATCCATGCCCTGCCGGACATACGGAAATCGTCGAGCAGTGAGGTGGACGTCCCGCTGTCACGCTTCGCGTTCGCGGGCTTATCTGTACGGACCGACGCCTGCGCGTCCGTTCCGGAAGGATCCGACACCGTTCTCTCTCCTACGGGCTCGCCGGGTCCGGTTGAACCACTTCTACGATCCGGCTGTTTCGATGCCCTTCTGCATCCCGATGATCGCGTCGTTCACGGACTTGGTTCCGGTCAGGGCAGCATATGCGTTGTCCTGAATGGCTTTGGACACCGCCGGATAGAACGGGGTGACCGGTCGGGGCACCGCGCTGGCGATGGAATCCTTCAAGGCGGGCAGGTACGGCATCTTCGCGATGAGCGCCGGATCGTCGTAGATCGACGCCCGCACCGACGGCAGTGCGCCGGAGGCGATGATGTGCTGGGCTTCCTCGCTGATCAGGAATTTCAGGAAATCCAGCGCGGTGGCCTTGTTCTCGGAGTACGCGCTGATCGCGGCGTTGTAGCCGCCGAGAGTGGAGGCGCCGATACCGGTGTCGCCGGGCAGCGGGGCCACTCCGAACTTGTCCTTGACGGCCGACGATTCCGAGGAGGCGTCGCCGTAGGTGGAGGGCCAGCTGCGCAGGAACATGAGTTTGCCCTGGTTGAAGGCGGCGCCGCTCTCCGGCTCCTGGAAGGTGACGGCCTCGCGCGGGATATCGCCGACCTTGTACGCGTCCACCAGCTGTTCGAGCCCGGCGCGCGACTGGGGGCTGTTCACCGTGGGGGTGCGGCCGTCGGTGCCGACGAAGGTGCCGCCGAAGGCGTTGATCACCTCGGCGGTATTCACGGTCAGGCCCTCGTAGGGCGCGAACTGGCCCGCGTAGCAGCCGATCTGCTGCTCCCGCGCCAGCGGGCAGCTCGCCCGCATCTCCGCCCAGGTACGGGGCGCGTTGGGCACCAGGTCCTTGCGGTAGAACAGCAGGCCGCCGTTGGTGTTGCGGGGGGCCGCGTAGAGGGTGCCGTTGTAGGTGGCGCTGGCGACGGGAGGCGACAGCAGCGGAGAGGTGTCGATGGCGAACTGACCCTCCAGCGGCTGGATCCAGCCCTTGGCCGCGAACTCCGCGGTCCACGGCACGTCCATGGCCACCACGTCGTAGTCGGCCGATTTCGCGCGCATATGTTCGACCAGGTCGTCGTACTGCGCGGAGGCGTCGTTGGACTGCTCCTTGTAGGTGACCTGCTCGTCCGGGTGGGTCGCGTTCCAGCGGTCGATGACCTGCTTGACCGCGCCGGTCTCGGTGGTGTCCTTGCCCTCTACGTAGGTGATCGGGCCGCGGCCGTCCTGGTTCATGCCGAGCTGTTCTTCGGTATCGGCGGTGTTGCACGCGGTGGCGAAGGTCACGGTCAGCAGCGCGATCGGCGCAATAACGAGCGCGGCGCGCAGAGACGGCACCTTCTTGAAAGCCATCGCGGAACTCCAGGGTCGATACGTGAGCGGCAGCACAAGGCAACATACATGGTGTGCCCGGCGCGTGTGGGGTACTCCTGTGCGGAAGTACAGTCCCGGCTTTCGTCCGGGTCCGCACCCGGGACCCCGGCACCGGGAATACCCACAGGTGGACGGGGTTCGAGGGTGCCGCGGCCGGTGGCCCGCGACCACGGAAGTCGGGTCACGGATGCGATGGCGTCGATCACAGCGGGGGTTCCGGGACGCCTATTAGGCTGATCCGCGATGTCCACCGCGAACGCAGTACCCGACCGCCTGCTGACGAGGATCGGCGGACTGCTGCGCCAGGCCGAGTCCACCGACAACGAGCACGAGGCCGAGGCGTTCATGGCCGCCGCGCAGCGGCTGGCCACCCGGTCCTCCATCGATCTGGCGGTGGCGCGGGCGCATACCCGGGGCCGGGAGCGGGCGAGCGCGCCGATCCAGCGGATGGTGCCGATCGGCGAACCGGGCCGCAAGGGTCTGCGCACCTATGTGCAGCTGTTCGTGGCCATCGCCGCCGCCAACGATGTGCGCTGCGATGTGGCCCGCAACTCCACCCAGGTGTACGCCTACGGGTTCGCCGCCGATATCGGGGTGTGCGAGGCGCTGTACTCGAGCCTGCTGGTGCAGATGGTGCGGGCCTCGGACCGCTACATCAAATCGGGGGCCTACCGGTCGGCGACGGTGGAGAAGCTCGTCGTCGAACGCCGTGCGGGCCGCCGGGTGCGCCGGACGGTGCGGGTACCGGTGGCCGGGGTGACGGCGCGGCTGAACTTCCAGATGGCGTTCGCGGCGCGGATCGGGATCCGGCTGACCGAAGCGAAGACCGAGGTGGAGCGGGCCGCCACCGGGCGGGCGCTGGATCCGGCCGAACCGGTGTCCGCCGAGCAGGCGGCGGGCGCGGCGCTGGCCCTGCGCGACAAGGAACTCGCGCTCACCGATTTCTACGGGCGCAATTCGGAGGCGCGCGGGACCTGGCGCGGGCCCGATACCTCCACCGGATATTCACCGGACGCCCGGCGGGCCGGTGATCGGGCGGGCCGGGTGGCGCGGCTCGGTACGGCGCCGGAACTCGACGCGGCCAGGTCGGGGCTCACCGCCCGACCGGGTAATTGACCATGCGCGTCTCCCGGGCGGCGGGGCCGCGGTGACGGCGGTGCGGGATACCCAGCGCGCCAGGGTGTACGACGCCGAACAACTCGTGCGCACGATCTTCGACCGGGCCGCGCAGTTCGGGAACTACACCGTGGAGGTGCACGGCTCCGGGCTGACGCTGCCGGTGGAACGGAAATTCGCGTCGGCGGAGTCGGTGCAGCGATATTGCGATCGAGTGCTGGCGCTGGACTGGGTCGGCCGGAAGTGGGACCGGGCACGGACGCCGATCCGGGTGCGGGCCCGGGCGGGAACGTTTGCCGCCCACTACGAAACGGAATCCGCGGTGCTGGCGGTTCCGGTCCACGCGGGCCGGCCCGGTGACGGAACCTCCTGGGCGCTGCGGGAACTGGTGGTGCTGCACGAACTGGCCCACCACCTCGAACCCGCTCCGGATGCCGTCGCCCCGCACGGTCCGGAATTCTGCGCGCGCTATGTGGCCTTGGCCGAGGGTGTGATCGGCCCGGAAGCCGCACTGCTGCTGCGCATCACCCTGCACGACTGCGGTGTCCGGTTGGGGTGAGTCACCCGAACGGTGGCGGCGCGCACCGCGGCCGCCGCGCGAGCGTGTGGTGGAATCGGGAGGTTGTCAGCGAGCCCGATCCCAGAGCCGGTGGAAACGTTCGGTCCACCAGGCGGTGCGTTCCGGGTCCGGGTGGCGGTACTTCTCCAGGAGCGCGGGATCGGGTCGCGGTGGGGTGTGCGGAACCGGGAGGAATCCGTCCACGGGCCGCAGCGATTCGGCGACCAGATCACCGTCGAACAGGGTGACGGTGCCCAATCCGCAGGCGTGCCCGAGTTCCGGCAGCGCGCCGGCCAACGCGAGCTGGGCGGACAGACCCACACTGGTCTCGAGCGCCGAGGAGATCACACACGGCAGCCCGGCCGCCGCGGCCACCTCCAGCGCTCGCCGCACCCCGCCGAGGGGAGTGCATTTGATCACCGCGATATCCGCGGCCCCGGCCACCGCCACCCGCATCGGGTCTTCGGCCCGGCGGATGGATTCGTCCGCCGCGATCGGTACCGCCACCCGGCGGCGAACCGCCGCCAGCTCTTCGACGGTCCGGCACGGCTGCTCGACGTATTCCAGACCGCCTGCGGACCGGTCGATCTCGCCGATATTCGCCACCGCGGTGTCCACATCCCACAGTGCGTTGGCGTCCACCCGGATCGCGCCGCCGGGCCCCAGCGCCGACCGGACCGCCTCGACCCGGGCCAGATCCTCGGGCAGAGATCCGGGATGGTCGGCGACCTTCACCTTCGCGGTCCGGCAACCGGACCTTGCCACGAGGTCGTGGGCCCGCTCCGGGGCGACCGCCGGCACCGTGCAGTTGATCGGGATACGTTCACGTACCGGCTCCGGCCAGCCTGTGCCCACCTGTTCGATGGTGGTGGCCAGCCAATGCGCGGATTCCCGATCGTCGTATTCGGGGAACGGGCAGAACTCCCCCCACCCACGCGGTCCGCGAACCACCACCCCCTCGCGCACCGTGATCCCCCGGAACTTCGACCGCATCGGAATCGCATAGACGACGAGGGTGTCGATCTCGGGTAGCTCGGTCACCGGTCCCACAGTAGTAGTGCTGCAGAGCAGGGCCGGTCGTCCGGAGCGAGCTCGAACTGCCGGACGGGAAGCCGGCCGTCAGTCGGCGAAGATCTCGTCGATCTCGGTCGCCGTGATGGCGCGGTCGAACCAGCGATCGAGGATCTCGAGGTCCGTGCAGGCCCGGATGCGCTCTCTGGAATGGTCGGGGACAGTGATCCCGCGGGCCTCCAGCAGCCGCAGAGTTTTTTCGATACCTTCTTCGACCCGGCCTTCGGTATGCCCTTCGGCCAGTCCTTCGACACGGCCTTCGGCGAGCCCCTGGGCGCGACCTTGGGCGCGTCCCTCGGCGCGCAGGCGCTGCGAGGTACGCGAACGATAGAACGACAGGTCCACGCTCATCAGTGTGCTCCAGGTTTTCGCGGCTCGGGTCGCGCCGAGGCCGAGTTCGGTGAGTTCGGCGAAGACGTGAAAATCTTCCTCGTCTTCCAGTTCGTGCAGGGCATCGGCGAGCGTCTTCAGTATGGCCCGCACCGCGTTCGCGTCCACCGGATTGTCCCTGCGGAACAGTTTTCGGTGCGAGCGATGCCGGCCCTCGGGCAGGGCCGGCATCGGTGGGGGTGATTCAGAGGCGTTCGAGGATGGTGGCGTTGGCGAGCCCGCCCGCCTCGCACATGGTCTGCAGGCCGTAGCGGGCGCCGCGATCCCGCATGGCGTGCACGAGGGTGGTCATCAGCCGGGCGCCGGACGCGCCGAGCGGGTGGCCGAGGGCGATCGCGCCGCCGTTGACGTTCACCCGCCCGGGGTCGGCGCCGGTGTCGTGCTCCCAGGCCGTGACCACGGAGGCGAACGCCTCGTTGATCTCGATCAGGCCGATATCGTCGATGGTCAGCCCGGCCCGGTCCAGGACCTTGCGGGTGGCGGGGATGACGGCGGTGAGCATGAACAGCGGATCGTCGCCGGCCACCGCGAAACTGTGCAGCCGGGCCAGCGGTCGTAGACCCAGTTCCCGGGCCTTGTCGCTGGTGGTGATCAGGACCGCGGCGCTGCCGTCGCTGATCTGGCTGGCGGTGGCGGCGGTGATGTTCCAGCCGATCTGCGGGAACCGCTGCGCCATCGCCTCGTCGTAGTAGGCGGGGCGCAGCCCGGCGAGGGTGTCGAGGGTCGAGCCGGTGCGGATGCCCTCGTCGGTGTCGAGCCCGGCCAGCGGGGCGAGTTCGGCCGCGAAGCGGCCGTCCTTGGTGGCGCGGGCGGCCTTCTCGTGACTGGCGAGTGCGAATTCGTCCAGTTCGGTCCGGGAGATCCCCCATTTCGCGGCGATGAGTTCGGCGCTGATCCCCTGGGGCACCAGTCCTTCGGGGTACCGCTCGGTGAAACCCACGCCGGAGATATCGTCGGCGCCGCGCGCGCTCGCGCCCATCGGTACCCGGCTCATGGATTCGACGCCGGTGGCCACCACCATGTCGTAGGCGCCGGCGATCACACCCTGGGCCGCGAAGTGCACCGCCTGCTGGCTGCTGCCGCACTGCCGGTCGACCGTCGTCGCCGGGACCGATTCCGGGAAGCCCGCGGCCAGGGCGGCACGGCGGGTCATGTTCACACCCTGTTCGCCGACCTGGCTCACGACCCCGCCGATCACATCGTCGATCAGCGCGGGATCGATCCCGGTGCGTTCGACCAGGGTGCGGAGGCTGTGTGCCATGAGGTCCACGGGATGGACCGAGTGCAGGGCTCCGGTGGGCCTACCTCGCCCGATCGGGGTCCGGACCGCATCGACGATGACCGCGTCTCGCATGGTGATTCCTTTCGCCGCCAGAGCTCGACTCTGACTAAAGTTATCTAAAGCCAGATTAACCCCTGACATGACCCGAGGCAAGTCAGGGTGGATATGATGGACCGATGGCAGCCGTGATGGAAGGCCCGCTGGCCGATCTGAACTCGTGGAAACCCGACCACTGCTCGATAGCGATGGCGCTGGATGTGGTCGGCACCCGGTCGGCGATCCTCATCCTGCGGGAGGCCTACTACGGGACCACCCGCTTCGACGGGTTCGCCTCCCGGCTGGGAATCACCGACGCCGCCGTCTCGGGCCAGTTGCGCAAGCTCACCGCGGCGGGGCTGTTCACCAAGCAGCCCTATCGCGAGGAGGGTAAACGCACCCGGCACGAGTACGTGCTCACGCCGAAGGGGCGCGATCTGCTCCCGGTGGTGCTCGCGTTGATGCAGTGGGGAAACGCCCACCTGCAACCGGGCCCGGCGCCGCTGGACCTGGTGGAGGCCGCGACGGGAGATCCGGTGCGGGTTCAGGTGCGCAGCGAATCCGGTCGCGAGATCGGTGTGGACGAACTGGGCGTACGGCTCAACGAGCGGTGGCGCGCGAGCCGTCGCGCACGTTCGTGACAGGGGTCCCGCCCGCGGGCGGGACCCCTGTGTGACGGGTCTAGTTCAGGCGGCGGCCGTCGTCGGCGCCGAAGAAGTAGATGTGTTCCGGGCCCGGGGTGAGCGACACCCGGCTGCCCTTGGCCGGCGGATTGCGCCAGTCGCTACGGGCGACGATGGTCTCCACGCCCTCGGTGACCTCGGCCGGGCGGCCGTAGATGAAGGCGTCGGAACCGAGTTCCTCCACCACATCCACCTCGATCTCGATACCGGAGTCGCCGGCCTCCAGGTGTTCCGGGCGAATGCCGACGGTTACCGAGGCGCCCGCCTCGTCGGCCACCGAGCGCGGCAGCGGCAGCGAGTATCCGCCGATCCGGACCGCCCCGCCGGATACCGGCAGGGTGAACAGGTTCATCGCCGGCGATCCCATGAACCCGGCGACGAACACATTGGCCGGGTCGCGGTAGAGATCGCGCGGGGCGGCGCACTGCTGCAGCAGGCCGTCGCGCATCACGGCCACCCGGTCGCCCATGGTCATCGCTTCGACCTGGTCGTGGGTGACATACACCGTGGTGGTGGCGAGCCGGCGCTGCAACTGCGCGATCTGGGTGCGGGTCTGCACCCGCAGTTTCGCGTCCAGGTTGGACAGCGGTTCGTCCATCAGGAACACCTGCGGATCGCGCACGATCGCCCGCCCCATCGCGACGCGCTGACGCTGGCCGCCGGACAGCGCCTTGGGCAGCCGGTCCAGCAGCGGTTCGAGGTCGAGCAGCCGGGCCGCCTCGAGCACCCGCCGCTGCTTCTCGTCCTTGCCGACCTTCGCCAGCTTGAGCGCGAAGCCCATGTTCTCGGCGACGGTCATATGCGGGTACAGCGCGTAGTTCTGGAAGACCATCGCGATATCGCGGTCCTTGGGATCGGAATGCGTCACATCCCGGTCGCCGATCAGGATGCGGCCGCCCGAGACTTCCTCGAGGCCCGCCAGCATCCGCAGCGAGGTGGATTTTCCGCAGCCCGACGGGCCGACCAGCACCAGGAACTCACCGTCGGTGATCTCGAGCTGCAATTGATCGACGGCGGGCGTTTTGGCCCCCGGATACTGCCGGGTGGCGCGATCGAAGGTCACCGTGGCCACGGCTTGTTCACTTCCCTTCACCGGTTGGAACACGCGAAGTGGAGCGAATTCGCAACATGTGCGTGGTCATGGCGTCAGAGGCTACCGCTGGTGTTCTCGGGCTCCGCATGGTCTGTCCTTTTCGGAGCGTTATCGTGCCAGCGAACACCCCGGCTGTCCACCCATTCGGCGGTATCCGCGCACCCATTGCCGGACCCACCCGCGCGGCCCCGGCCCCGGGATCCGTCTACCGGCCGCCGCCCGGTGCGAGTAGCTCGAACAGCGCGGTGACGCTCTGCTCGCCGCGGCCCTCGGCCACGGCCCGGCGCAGGAGGTCGTGCATCGGAGCGTGCCAGGACATATCGACGCCGGATTCCCGGGCGAGTCGCTCGTCGTCGCCGATACCGCTGTGGAACAGCCCGACCGACGATCCCAGCCGGCCGTAGTCGCCGCTGTCGATCTCCGCGGCCACGACCGGGAGCAGCGAGGTGATCATCTCGAGCCATTTCGCCGAATAGGGCACCATCGAGGCGGCGGGGATACCGCGTGCGGACAGCAGCGCCGCGCCCTCGAAGAAGCCCAGCAGCGTGGGCAGCAGGGTCGCGCCGACCGCGGATTCGTAGAGCGCCGCCAGATCCGGCTCCGGCCCGAGGTGGACGATATCGCCGCCGAGTACCCGGAGCGTGCCGGTGAATTCGTCGAACACCGCGCGCTCGCCGCCGAAGTACAGCAGCGTGTCCGGTTTGCCCACGGCCGCCGGCACGTTCTTGATCGCGCCGCCGAGGACCCGGGCGCCGTGGGCGCCGGCCCACTGTGCGAAGGTCCGGGCGTCGGAGGGTATCGCGCTGCTCAGGGTGACCAGGGTGCGTCCGGCCAGCGAGTTCTCCACGGGCCCGAGACTCTCCCGGGCGTGGTTCAGCGAGGTGGTCGCGACGATGATCAGGTCGGCGGCGGCGACGGCGTCCGCGATATCGCGGTGCAGCACCGCACCTGCGCCGATCAGAGGCACGGCGCGTTCGGGGGTGCGGTTCCAGACCGTCGTCGGATGCCCCGCCGCGAGGAAGGCTTCGGCCAGCGCCCGGCCCATCGAACCGGTACCGAGCACGGTGACCGGTCTGCGTTGCTCGTTCGTCACTGCGACTCCGCTCGTATCCGCGTGGAGCCCGCGGCTCCACCGTGCGGCCGAGTATTCGGCGGTTCGCGGGACCGGGCCAGTACGCACTTTTCCCTCCGTACCCGACCTCCGGGTAAGGAACCAGGTCCGGGGCCGCGGGTGTGATGTGAGTCATGGTGCTGTGAGGTTGACCCTGCCGCGACGGCCGGGAGTGTGCTGGGTTCGCAGACCCGCGCACTCCGGAAGGATCGAACATGGCGTTGCCCGAATTCATCTCGGTCGAGGATTTCTTCGCCGAACCGGTCCGCTCGGCGCCGTCGATATCGCCGGACGGCACCCGGATCGCCTACCTCGCGCCGTGGCGGAACCGCCTCAACGTCTGGGTCCAGGGACTGGATTCCGATACCGAGCCCCGATGTGTGACCGCCGACGAGAACCGCAGTGTGCAGAGCTACCGCTGGACCGCCGATTCCCGCCGGCTCCTCTATATCCAGGACGGCGACGGTGACGAGAAATGGCATCTGTTCCGGGTGGATCCGGACGACCCCACCGCGGCGGTCGATCTGACGCCGTTCGACGGTGTGACGGTATTGCTGATCGACCTGCCCACCCGGCAGCCCGGGAAGGTACACGTGCATATGAACAAGCGGACGGTGGAACTCTTCGATCTGTATGAGATCGATATCGCCACCGGCGAACTCACCGTGCTCGCGGAGAACCCGGGGTCGGTGGCACTCTGGATCCGCGGCCACGACGGTGAGATCTACTGCTACGGGCTGACCGCCGACGGTGATCTCGAATTCGCGCGCTGGGATCCGGAAGCCGGGGTGCCGCGCCGGATCGCGACCTTCGCCGGTGCCGACTACCCGATGGGTGTGGCGCCTGTCGTACCGACACCGGACGGCGACGGCGTGTGGATCGGCTCCAACACCGGTTCCGACCGGACGCGGCTGGCGCGCTTGGATCTGCGCACCGGGGCGGAGACGGAAGTGGACAGCCACCCGCGGTTCGACCTGGACACCCGGTCCGCGGTGAGCCCCGCGTTGTACGCTCCGCTGATTCTCGACCCTGCCACCGGTGAGTTGCTCGGCGTGCGCTACTTGGGCGAGCGGCAGACCATCCACGCGATCGACGAGCGTTTCGCATCGGTGCTGGCGAATCTGGAGAAACTCTCCGACGGCGATCTCGGCGATATCTCCTGCGACGAGTCGGGACGCCACTGGATCGTCACCTTCGTCCACGACCGCGACCCACAGCTCGCCTACCACTACGACCATTCCACCGGTGCGGCCCGGCTGCTGTACCGGCCGTATCCGCACCTGGACCCCGCGGCGCTGGCGCCGATGACGCCGGTGTCGATCCCGGCGCGCGACGGTCTGAACCTCCCGTCGTACCTGACGCTGCCCGTGGGGATCGAGCCGCGGAACCTACCTCTGGTGGTGATGCTGCACGGCGGACCGTGGTTCCGGGACAGCTGGGAATTCGATCCGCCGGCCCAGTTCCTGGCGAACCGCGGTTATGCCGTGCTTCAGGTCAACTTTCGTGGATCGACCGGTTTCGGAAAGTCGTTCGTGCAGACCGCGATCAGGGAGTTCGCCGGCGCGATGCACGACGATGTGATCGACGCGGTGGAGTGGGCGGTGGGCCGAGGCTATGCCGACCGGGAACGGGTCGCGATATTCGGCGGCTCCTACGGCGGGTACGCGTCGCTGGTCGGCGTGACCTTCACGCCGGACGTATTCGCCGCCGCCGTCGACTACGTGGGCATTTCGAACCTGGCGAACTTCCTGCGCACCATCCCGCCGTTCTCGAAACCGCATCTGGCCAACAACTGGCATCTGTTCGTCGGCGATCCCGGCGATCCGGAGCAGGAGGCCGATATGCTCGCCCGCTCGCCGATCACCTATGTCGACAGGATCCGGACGCCGCTGCTGGTGGTGCAGGGGGCCAACGACGTGCGCGTGGTCCGCGCCGAATCCGACAATCTCGTGGCGGCGCTGCGCAATCGCGGGGTGGAGGTCGAATACCTGATCAAGGACGACGAAGGGCACGGGTTCGTGAACCCGGAGAACCGGATCGATATGTTCCACGCGGTGGAGCGGTTTCTCGCCCGTCACCTGGGCGGCCGGCGCGACGCGACCTGATTCCGGCCGAATTCACCGGCGTGGCGTGCCCCGGTGAATTCGGCGCGGTGGTGTCGTCTGTAATGCGGGGTTCCCGAACGAAGGAGATTCGCCGATGGCCATCACCGAGACCCGCACCGTCGCCGTCCCCGGTGCGACCTTGACCTATGACGTGCACCCGGCCGTGACATCCGGCGGGCACGCGCCGCTGCTGGTATTCGGCTCCCCGATGGAGGCGGCCGCGTTCGGCACCCTGATCGGTCATTTCACCGATCGCACGGTGCTGACCTACGACCCGCGCGGCACCGGTCGCAGCCCGCAGGACGATCCGCTCGCGGCCGGGGATCCCGTCCGGCACGCCGCCGATCTGCAGGCGGTGCTCGACCACGCCGGGGTCGGGCCGGTGGATATCTTCGCCACCAGCGGTGGGGCGGTGAACGCACTGGCGTGGATCGCCGGCCACCGCCCGAAGGCGCGGACCCTGGTCGCGCACGAACCGCCGACCACGCAGTTCTCCCCGGACCGCGAGATCGTGGAGGCGGTGGTCGCCGATATCGCCGATACCTACCAGGCGCGGGGCGAGGGCCCGGCGATGGCGAAATTCATCGCCCTTGTTTCCGCGCAGGGCCCGCTGCCGGCGGGCTACCCGCAGGCCCCGGCGCCCGACCCGGCCGCGTTCGGACTGCCGACCGCCGACGACGGTTCTCGCACCAATCCGCTACTGGGACTGAATATGCGGACCTGCACGCCGTACGTCCACGACCTGGACGCCCTGCGTGACGCGCCTACGCGGGTACTGATCGCGACCGGCGCGGGGTCGGGAGAGCAGTTCGCCGCGCGCGGTGCCCGCGATTTCGCGAACGCGGCGGGGTTGGAGCATGTGGTGGTGCCC
The DNA here is from genome assembly GCF_053589395.1 of Nocardia sp. NPDC003345. NCBI lineage: Bacteria > Bacillati > Actinomycetota > Actinomycetes > Mycobacteriales > Nocardiaceae > Nocardia > Nocardia sp. NPDC003345. The sequence goes on along the minus strand of NZ_JBSFRU010000087.1, from coordinate 2,460 downwards.
GGCGATCACACCGGATTCCTCGGCGGGGAGTACGGCCAGATGGGTGAACCGGACGCCTTCGCCGCCGCGCTGCGCCGGCTGCTGGACGACTGAGCCCCAGAGCCGCGGGGGTGGCGAACCGGTGATCGCTTCCGCGCGACCCCGATCGGTTGTGTGGCGCCCGTTTTCGCCTGTGATCGGGTCGAATTCCGTATCAGCGGAGGCGTCAGGGCGGTATCAGCCCGGCATCAGCGGGGCCCGCGAAAGTACTCGTATTCGCACCACACCGATTACGAGGAGCACACCATGACCATCACCCTGACCGCCCAGGACCAGGCCACCGTTCGTACCGCCGCCTACGGCGCCGTATCGCTGATGTCGGCCGCCGACGTGGCCGGGTCGCCGCACAAGGCCGCCACCGCGGGTTCGCTCGCACTGTGGTCGTCAACCGGCCCGATCGGCCATGTGCTGGCTGCGAAGTCGAAGGATATCGAGTTGCGGGGTAAGACCGTCGCCCAGCTCGCCGACCAGGTGCTGCCGGCGCTGACCTCGGCCATGACGCTGCTGAAGGCACAGGATCCGGCCGAGGCCGCCAACTTCCGCGGCGCTGTGCTGGTCGCGGTCGAGGCGTCCACCCACGCCGGTAAAGGCGCGCCGGGCCCGGCGCTGTCCGAGATGACCCGCAAGATCACCGCCGCCCTCGACGCCGCGTGAGTTGGCGGGATCCGGCCGGGTCCGCCCGGCCGGATCGCCCTCGGCGGCCACCGGCAGTGGACCGGCGCGGCGGGTCCGCGCCGGCCCGGGCCGGGCTACGAGAGCCGGTCGGGGGCCGGGAGGGATTCGAGCCAGCGTAGGAGCCGCGTGCCCTCGCGGGTCATGATGTCCGGGTCCCGCAGGGCGTTCGCCAGCAGTGACATGCCCTGGTAGGCGGCGACGAAGGTGAGTGCCAGGTCGTCGGGGTCCGCCAGGCCCAGTTCGCGGAACTGGCGTCCGGCCCAGTCCAGCAACCGCCGGATGACCGCGCCGGCCTCGGCGTCGAGGATTCCGTCACCGCGTTTGTCCAGTTCCACGGCCAAGGTGCCGGTGGGGCAGCCGTAGCGGGCGGCGATATCGCGCTGGTCGATCCAGGCCTCGATCAATGCCGCGAGGCGGTCGCGCGGATCGGCCAGCCCGTCCAGCCGGCCCGTGAGTTCGTCCAGATGCGCGCTGTGCTCCGACAACGCGGCCGCGACCAGTTCGTCCTTGGTCTTGAAGTAGTAGTACACGTTCCCGACAGGGACATCGGCCGCCCGCGCGATATCGCCGAGAGTGGTGCGTTCGACTCCCTGTTCGTGCAGAACCCGGGCGGCCGCCGCCGTCAGCCGTCGGCGCTTCTGTGAAGCTCCCGTCCGGCGGCTCACTGAGTTGGTCACCCAACTAACTATAGACAGCATGCGCCGCGGCTGTTAAGTTCTTAGTTAGTCAGTTAACTAACTAAGAACGGGGTCGTGATGATCGCGGTAATCGGAGCCACCGGCAATATCGGCAGGCCGCTCGTGCGGCTGCTGACCGAGGCGGGCGAGGAGGTGACGGCCATCTCGCGGCGACCTCGGCCCAGCGAAACGGCGACGGGGGTCCGGTGGGCTCGGGCCGATATCGGGACCGGGGCCGGCGTGCGGCCGGCCCTCGAAGGAGCGCGCGCCTTGTTTCTTCTGCTGGGCGGTGATCTGAACAGCCGGGGCGAAAGCCCGGACGCGCTTCTCGGCCTGGCCGCGGACGCCGGAGTCGAGCGGATCGTCCTGGTGTCGTCGCAGGTGAGTGCCACCCGCCCCGAGGCGCTTTCGCACGCCCGCCTGCGTGAGTTCGAGTCGGCTGTCCGAGCCGCCGGGCGCGATTTCACCATTCTGCGGCCCGGCGGTTTCGCGTCCAACGCTTTCGCCTGGGCCGAGACCGTCCGCAGCGAGCGCACGGTTTTCGCGCCATTCGCGGATGTGGCACTGCCGGTCATCGATCCGGCGGATATCGCCGCGGTCGCCGCGGCCGCACTGCTCGAGGACGGTCACGCCGGCCGGGTCTACGAGCTGACCGGCCCGGAGCCGATCGGCCCGCGCCGGCAGGCAGCGGCCATCGCGGAGGCTCTGGGCGAGGAAGTGACCTTCGTGGAACTGTCCCGAGAGGACGCGCACGCCCGCATGGCACAGTTCATGCCCGAGCCGGTGGTCACCGGCACCCTCGATGTACTCGGTGTCCCACTCGCGGCGGAGCAGCGGATCAGTCCGGACGTGGAGGCGGTCCTGAAACGGCCCGCCGCATCGTTCTACGAGTGGGCGGCTCGCCATGCGCAGGTGTTTCGGTAGGGGCCCGGCCGCGCCGGCGACCGCCGGAGCGTGGGGCGGGTGTCAGCGAAAGGTCCGGCGTCGCTCCCGGGAGGGGTCCGGGCTTTCGCCCCGGCTGTTCAGATCACCGCCCAGCAGAAGAAACAAGGCGCGCGCTCCTTCGAGG
>NZ_JBSFRU010000086.1:0-19910 GCF_053589395.1 Nocardia sp. NPDC003345 | reverse complement strand
TACCCGACGCTCTTCAGATCTCGATGGGTTCGGCGGTCCGGACGATTCCCCAGCCCCACCCGCATTCGAAGAGTCGTTCGTCGTCGGCGACGTCGACCTCGGTGGACTGACTCAGCCGGACCTCGTTCGCGGCCTGTACCCGCAACCGCTCCAGGCGAGCCGACAGGCGCCGGGTGACTTCGTCGGTGGGCTCACCGTTCTGATTGAGGATATGCAGGATGGCGCGGCCTGCCGCGGATCTCGGTTCGGGGGTGTGGATCACGAAACTCCGGACCAGTCCGGCCATGGCGCCGGTGAGCCGCAGCCCGACCGCGTCGATCAGCGGCGGTATCCGTTCGTTGAGCTGGCGGGCCTCACGCCGGACCTCACCGCCGACGAAACGCTGGAATCCGCGCAGGAACCGCAGTGCGGCGATGCACAGGCTCAGCGACATCGAATAGGAATCGACGACTTCCAAATCGTGCTGACCGGCGCTGAGCGGTCGGTCGTCGGCCGTGTCCAGATAACTGCCCGCCGCGAACACCGGATGACCGTCGGAATCGGAATAGCGGTTCAGATAATCCTCGAGCAGGCCGACGACTACACCGCCGATCCGGGTCTCCTCACCGAAGGGCTCCAGCGCCAGGCGGGCGTCGTTGGCCATATCGTTGGGCTGATCGAGGGCGAAGGCGGCGAGTTCGGTAGCCGGATACAGCAGGCACAGCAACTGCTCGGCGTCACTGATGGAGTTGGAGCCGTCGCGGCCGCCCCAGGTCCATTTCTCGTCGCGGTAGGAACAGGCCAATACGGCCCGCCACAGGTCCAGCAGCTGTTGCCGCGGCCTAATTCTCATAGTCGCTGTCCTCGCCCCCGAGTCCGATCGGCACACCGGACGTCGTTCCTAAAGTGTGCCCCGAGTTCGTTCGCAAAGCCAAGCAAACGTGAAGTTCGGCATTTGCCCTGAGATTGCCTGTGGGCCAATCTGTTACAGAAGTCGGGGCCTTGACGTAGGTGGCATATCCGCCTGCCCGGTGGCGCGGCGGTTCGTCCGGGCCGTTCACCAGGAAGTCGCCGCATGGCTCTCGATACCACCGTGGGGTGTGCCGACGGGCCGGGTCCGGGACCGGATCGGGGTCGAATCGGTAGGTGTGCGGCATTGCGCGGCGACACCGAGGCCTCGGCATCGGAGACTGGACGGTCATGGACCAGTTGGTGCTGATGTTCGTCATCCTGTTCGCCGCGGTGCTGGCCGAAGCCCTCGGCCGCCGGCTCGGGGTGGCCTCGGCGGTGCTGATGACCCTGTTCGGTTGTGCCCTGGCCCTGCTGCCCTTCGTACCGGAGATCCGGGTCCCGCCGGACCTGATCCTGCCGCTGGTCCTGCCCCCGCTGCTCTACGCAGCCGCGCGCCGCACCTCGTGGCGCCAGTTCGCGGAGAACTGGGAACCCATCGTGCTGCGCGCGGTGGGGCTGGTCGCGGTGACCACGGTCGCGGTGGCGGCGGTGTTCCACGCCTGGTACCCGGCGCTGCCGGTCGCCGCGGCCGTGGTCCTGGGCGCGATCGTGGCCCCGCCGGATCCGGTGGCGGCCACCGCGATGGCGAGCCGGCTGGGGCTGCCGCGACGGCTCGTCGTGGTGCTCGGCGGTGAGGGCCTGTTCAACGATGTGACCGCCATCGTCATCTACACGGTCGCGATCCAGGCCGTGGTCACCGGGCATTTCTCGGCGCCGCGCGCGGCGGTGGAATTCGTGGTCTCGGCGGTGGTCGCCGTGCTGGTCGGACTGTTGCTGGGGCGGGCGGGCAGCAAGCTCACCCGGTATCTGGAAGAGGCGGCGTGGCAGGTGGCGCTGAGCCTGCTGCTGCCCTTCGCCGCCTTCGGGCTGGCCGAGGCATGGGGCGGATCGGGCGTGCTCGCGGTGCTGGTCTGCGCGCTCTACCTCACCGACGCGGCCACCGAGTTCGGCGACGCCGAGTACCGGATGGTGGGCGATTCGTTCTGGGATATCACCGAACTGCTGATCAGTGGTTTCGCCTTCGGGCTGATCGGGCTGGAGCTGAGCGTGGTACTCCAGGCCACCGGGCCCGGCTGGCCGCAGTTGCTCGGCGGTGCCGCCGCGGTGGTGGGTGTGGTGGTGGGACTACGCCTGGTCTGGCTGCTCACCACCTGGTGGGTACGCCTGAAATTCTGGGGTGACGAGGACGCCGACGAACCGCATACCTGGCGCGAAACCGTGGTCACCTGGTGGACCGGTATGCGCGGGGTCGCCACGGTGGCACTCGCGCTCGCCATTCCGCTGCTCACCGAGGCGGGCGCGGACTTCCCGGGGCGCACCGAGATCCTGTTCACCGCCTTCGCGGTCGTACTGTTCACCCTGCTGATCCAGGGGCCGACCCTGCCGCTGATCGTGCGGCTCACCGGGGTGCGGGCCGATACCAGCGCCGAACGCCGGCTCGAACGGCGGTTGTGGGAGCGGGTCGTGGACGCGGAACTGGCGCGTCTCAAGGAACTCGCCGGTACCGAGCACATCCCGGAAGAACTCTACGAGCGGCTGCGCGAGGGCGTGCGCCGGCGGACGGCCCGGGCGGATCCGGAGGCCGCGGACGACGAAGCGCGTCAGCAGGCCGAACGGGACGCGCGGATGGCCGCGAAGGTCAAACGCATCCGGGCCGAGATCCTGGACGCGGGGCGGCGCGAGGCGTTGGCGGCACGCCGTGAACCCGGGATGCCACCCGATCTGGTCGACCGGGTGACCCGGCGTCTGGACCTCGGGCCCCGGCGCTGAAACGCGCCGGATCGGTCAGCCGGTCACGACTTTCCCAGCGCGCGCGCCAACTGGCTCTTGTTCATCTTGGAACGGCCCGCGATATTGCGCTGCCGGGCCTCGTTGTAGAGCTGATCGCGGGTGAGGCCCTTCGGCCCGCTGGTACCGGACCGCTGCCCGCCCCGGCGCTGCGGGGAGATATCGCGGGTGGAGGTCCGGCTGGCGGTCCGGGTTTGCCCGGCCTGCGCCCGGTTCTTGTTGACGGTGCGCGCCGCGATCTCCTTCGCGCGTCCGGTGCCGGCGCCGCGTTCCCGCGCCGAATCCTTGATGTGCTCGTACTGCCGTTCCTGTTTGCCGGTCCATTCCTTCGGCATGACACACCTCCTTCGAGGGCGCGTACCCGGGTGCGATGGGTTCAATCAGCGGCGGCCCTATCCAGGTCCTCGGCCGCTTACCCGCCCTCGATCCGTTCCGGGGTCAGGGCCGCGTGGTGTTCCCGCAGCGCCCCCACCACGGTGCTCAGCACGCGGTGCGCGGCGGCGAGGTCGGCGGTCGGCAGCGCCGCCATCGCCGCCCGGGTCCGGCGGCCGATCGGATGGAAGAATTCGCCCGCCACCGCCATACCGCGGTCCGAATAGTGCAGCAGCACCCGCCGGCGGTCGCCGGGATCGGTTTCGCGTCCGATATGGCCGGAGGCGATCATCCGTTCGACCAGATAGGTGATGGCGGCGGGGGAGAGGCCCATCAGTTCGCGCAGCCCGCCCGCGGTGAGGGGCCGGCCCTCGGCGTCGGCGGTGGCGATATGCATCAGGGCGCGGAAATCGTTGGCGCGCAGTTCGTGGGCATGGGCGAAGAGATGCCCGATCTGCTCGGATATCGCGGTGAGCGCCCGGATATCGGCGGCGATATCGGTTTCCGCGCGGTCGCGCGCGGCGCGGTCCGCCGCGTCCTCCGGTGCTGTCACCCTCGGCATCCTTCCTGTTCGCTCGATCAGTGTAGGCGGCGGTTGCGGTTTATTTAAGTTTCTGAAATAGTCGCGGCGTGAATGCGTGGGATCGCTATGCCGCACTGGTCACCGGTCGCCGCTCCTGGTGGTTGCTGCTGGCCGTACTCGTCGCCGCCTGCGGGGTGATTCTCGGAACCGGCGCGAACGACGATGCCGGGCGGGCGCCCACCTCGCTACCTCCGGATTCGGAGTCGGCGCGGGTCAAGGCCGCGGTCGCCGAATTCCCGGGTGGTTCGGACGCGCCGGTGATCCTGGTGCTCACCCGTACCGACGGCGCGCAACTCTCCGCGGCCGACGAGACCGCGGCGGGTGCGGCGGTGGGCCGGATCGGCGGCAGTCCCGGCCTCATCGTCTCGCCCGACGGTAAGGCGGCCCTGGGCCGGGCGAACGTCTCGGCCGACCTGAGCGGCGAGGCGCTCACCGAGGAGGTGAGCCGCCTGCGGGAGACCGCCGGCGCCCAGGCGCCGCCGGGGCTGACCGTGCAGATCACCGGCGGCCCGGCCTTCGGCGCCGATATCGCCGACTCCTTCGCGGGCGCGGATGTGACCCTGCTGGCGGTGACCGCTCTGGTGGTCGCGATCCTGCTGATCGTCACCTATCGTTCGCCGGTGCTGTGGCTGGTTCCGCTGCTCGTGATCGGCCTGGCGGATCGGACCGCCACCAGCACCGGAACCGCTCTCGCCCGCCTGACCGACCTGAGTTTCGACGGTTCCACCTCCGGTATCACCAGCGTGCTGGTCTTCGGCGCGGGCACGAACTACGCGTTGTTGCTGGTCTCGCGCTATCGCGACGAACTGCACCGGCACGCCGCGCATCGGGACGCGCTGCGCGAGGCGGTGCGCCGCGCCGGGCCGGCGGTGCTGGCCAGCAATGTCACCGTCGTCCTCGCGCTGTGCACGCTGTTGCTCGCGACCCTGCCCAACACCCGCTCCCTGGGGCTCATGGCCGCCGCCGGGCTACTGGTGGCCGTGGTGTTCGTCCTGGTGGCATTGCCGCCGGCGCTGGCGCTCTGCGGCCGGCGCATCTTCTGGCCGTTCGTTCCGCGGGTCAGCGATGACGATCCGACCGAACAGGGTGTGTGGCACCGGATCGCGACCGCGGTGGTGGCGCGGCCGGTCACGGTGGCGGCCGTGGCGATCGTGGCGCTGGCCGGGTGTGCCGCGGGATTGGCCGGGGTCACCATCGGGCTGTCGCAGACCGAACAGTTCCGGGTGGAGGCCGAATCGGTCGACGGGCTCGATACGCTGGCCGCGCACTTCCCATCGGGCTCTTCCGATCCGACGGTCGTCCTGGCCCGCCAGGGCACCGCGGACGCGGTGCGTCCGGTGCTGGAGGGCACGCCGGGTACCTCGGGTGTGACCCGGGCCGGTAGCCATGCCGGAATGGACCGGTGGCTGGTGACCCTCGACGCCGCACCGGAATCGGAGCAGGCCTACGTCACCGTCGGTCAACTGCGCGACGGGCTGGCCGGGGTGCCGGACGCGGCGGCGCTGGTGGGCGGCAGTGATGCCCAGGCCCTCGATACCCGCGACGCGGCCCGGCACGACCAGTTGCTCGTGATTCCGCTCATTCTCGTGGTCGTCTTCGCGATCCTGCTGATCCTGTTGCGGGCGGTACCCGCCGCGCTGCTGCTCATCGGCGTCACGGTGCTGAGCGCGCTGGCCGCGCTCGGCCTGGGCAGCCTGGTGGGCACCCATCTGTTCGGATTCCCGGCGCTGGATACGACGGTCCCGCTGTTCGCGTTCCTGTTCCTGGTGGCGCTCGGCGTCGACTACACGATCTTCCTGGTCACCCGGGCCCGGGAGGAGACACCGGGACGGGGGACAGTGGATGGGATGGTACGGGCCGTCGCCGCCACCGGCGCGGTGATCACCAGTGCCGGTATCGTGCTGGCCGCGGTGTTCTGCGTGCTGGGCGTATTACCGCTGATCACGCTCACCCAGCTCGGCATCATCGTCGGTATCGGCATCGTGCTGGACACGTTCCTGGTGCGGACGGTGGTGATCCCGGCGCTGTTCGCCGTGGTCGGCCCGAAGGTGTGGTGGCCGAGCGCGCTCGCCCGCGAGGAAACGGAACGACCGAAAACCGCGTGATACCGGGGGCGTCCGCGGCCTAGGGTCGGGCCATGGATCTGGTGGATCGGAGCGGGCCCGGCCGCGCGGCGGCCGCCGCGGCGGTGACGGTGACATTGTGGGCGTCGGCATTCGTCTTCATCCGGGCCGCGGGTGAGCATTTCTCACCCGGGGCGCTGGCGCTCGGGCGGCTCGCCTCCGGTGCGGTGGTGCTGGTCGCGCTGTGCGCGCTGACCGGGGCCGGCGTGCCCCCACGCCGTACGTGGCGGGCCATCGGTATTTCCGGCGTGCTGTGGTTCGCGCTGTACATGGTGGCGTTGAACTGGGCGGAACAGCTGGTGGACGCCGGTACCGCGGCCCTGGTTATCAATATCGGACCGGTGCTCATCGCACTGCTGGGCGGACTGCTGCTGGGCGAAGGCTTCCCCGGCCGGCTGATGGTCGGGATAGCCGTATCCTTCACCGGCGCGGCGGTGGTGGGACTGGCCGGTTCCGACGGCGCGGCGACGGTGCTGGGTGTCGTGTTGTGCGTGGTCGCCGCCGCGGCCTGGGCGATCTCGGCGATCGTGCAGAAGCCCGCTCTCGCGCACGCGTCGGCACTGCAGGTGACCACCGGCGGGTGTGTGGTGGGAACGCTGGCCTGCCTGCCCTTCTCGTGGCAGTTGGCCGGGGAGGTGGCCGCGGCGCCGCTCCCGGCGACCCTGAGCCTGATCTATCTCGGTGTCTTCCCGACCGCCGTCGCGTTCACGACCTGGGCCTACGCGCTGGCTCGGATGACGGCCGGCCAGGTCGGCGCGACCACCTACGCGGTACCGGCCCTGGTGATCCTGATGGCGTGGGCGGCATTGGGGGAGTTCCCGACCGCGCCGGCACTCGCCGGCGGTGTGCTCTGCCTGACGGGTGTGGCGATCAGCCGCGGCGGATTGTCCGGGTTCCGGGGCCGGGCCGCACGGAACGCTCCGGATCTCACCGCCGAGTCGAAAGACGTTGACCTGCAGCGATAGTCGCTGTCGAGTTCATCGGACCGCTCGAGACCGAACGGTATGCCGCCGCGGTGTGAAACAACCCCCGTTGACACTTGCGAAGTAGGTAAGGCTAACCTGTGTCCGTTGTATACGGATTCACAGGCAGGACGGTACGGCGCATGAGAGTGAACGCGACGCGGGCACCACGGAGAACACGGACGGGCCCGTCCCGGCGTTGGATGGTCGCGGGCCTGATCGGCGCCCTGACACTGACCGCCGGATGTTCCACGCGGGAAGCGCAATCCGAGACGGCCGCCGCCGCCGCGGCGGTGTCCTTCGTCGATCAGCGTGGGCAGACCGTCACCCTGGACGGCCCCGCCGAGAGAGTTGCCTTCGCCGTGATGCCCGCGCCCTCGATCTTCGCCGCGGTCGACCGTGGCTACGACCGGATCGTCGGTATCAACCGCTCGACCCTGGTCGCCAATCAGGGCGGCATGTTCGCGACCATGTTCCCGGAATCCGCGAAATCCGCGGTCGTGGCGGGCAACGACTTCATGCCGAATGTCGAGACCCTGCTCGAACTCGACCCCGATGTGGTCGTGCAGTGGGGCGATCGGGGCACCGACGTGACCGCGCCGATCGAATCCGCGGGCTTCCCCGTGGCCGGGCTCGAATACGGCACCCAGGAAGACCTCGAAACCTGGATCACCATGTTCGCGCAGATCGCGGGCAAACCCGAACGCGGACAGCACCTCGTCGACTGGCAGCGCGATGAAAAGGCGGCCATGCGCGCCGAGGTCGCGGCGCAGACCGCGCCCCGTCCGCGCGCGATGATCCTGTCGCGCACCGGCGATACCTACAGCACCACCAGCGCGAAGGGTTACGACGGATTCCAGTTCGACCTCGTCGGCGCCGAACTGGTCACCAAGGGCTTCACCTCCGAATCCGGCCAGGTGAGCCCGGAGCAGATCCTGGCCTGGAATCCCGAGGTCATCATGCTCAGCGGGTTCGACGAGAGCACACCCGCCGATATCTACGCCGACCCGCGGCTGGCCAGTGTGAGCGCGGTCCAGAACAAGCGCGTGTACAAGACGCCGCTGGGCGGGTACCGGTGGCAGGTGCCCAGCGCGGAATCGCCGCTGATGTGGCAGTGGATGCACAAGATCCTCTACCCCGCGGCGCGCGACGGCGCCCTGCGCGACGATATCCGGGCCGCGTTCGACGATCTGTTCGCCTACGACATCTCCGAAGCGGAGATCGACCAGGTGCTGCGTTTCGATATGAACCGGGATGCCGCGGGTTATGACCAGTTCCTCCGTTGACCGTCCGGCGGTCGCGGCTCCGGAGGACGCCGGGCCGCGCCGCCGGGGGCCCGGCCGCACAGTCCTGATCCTGCTCGGTTTCACCGCGCTCCTGCTCGTCGTGGCGATCGGCGCCCTCGCGATCGGCCGCTACACGGTGCCGCCCAACGAGATCGTGCGCATTCTGCTCGGGCAGTTCCTGCCGCTGGAGCGGACCTGGTATCCGCAGGAAGGCACCGTGGTTCTCGATGTGCGACTGCCGCGGGTGCTGCTGTCGCTGCTGCTCGGCGCGGGCCTGGCGGTCGGCGGCGCCGTGATGCAGGCGGTGTTCCGCAACCCGCTGGCCAGCGCCCAGGTGCTGGGCGTCTCCTCGGGGGCGTCGTTCGGCGGCGTACTGATCCTGCTGGCCGGGTTCGGCGGCGCCGCGCTGGTGGGTGGCGCGTTCGCGGGCGGAATCCTCGCCTTGATCCTGGTGGTGTCCATCGCGCGGGCGGTGCCGGGGGCGCCGCTGCTGATGATCATCCTCGGCGGCACCGTGGTCGGGGCGATGTTCCAGGCCATGGTCTCGTTCATCACCTATATCGCCGATCCCTACAGCGAACTGCCCTCGATCGTGTTCTGGCTCATGGGATCACTGGCGACGGCGAGCTACACCAAAGTGCTCACCGCCGCCGTGCCCATCCTGCTCGCGGGGGTGGTGATCCTGGCGTTACGCTGGCGGCTCAACATCCTGTCGATGGGTGACGAGGATGCGACCGCGCTCGGAGTGAACCCGCGCCGGCTGCGCAACCTGCTGCTGGTGTGCGTCGCCCTGATCACGGCCGGGTCGGTATCGGTCGCGGGAGTGGTCGGCTGGGTGGGCCTGGTGGTCCCGCATCTGGTGCGCATGATGGTCGGGACCGACAACCGGATGGTGCTGCCGGTCAGCGCGCTGCTCGGCGCCACATATCTCACCGTGATCGATACGCTCTCCCGGAGCCTGACCACGGCCGAGATCCCCATCGGGATCCTCACCGCCATCATCGGCGCCCCGTTCTTCGTACTGCTGCTGATCCGCAACCGGTCACGTCTGTGGGGTTCCGATGCTTGAGGCCCGATCACTGTCGTTCCGTTATTCGGCCAAGGGGCCGTGGATCTTCCGCGATGTCTCGGTGCGGGTCGCGGCCGGCGAGGTGCTGGCCGTTCTCGGGCCGAACGCGCGCGGTAAGACCACCATGCTCAAATGCCTGGCCGGTATTCACCGGCCGGTCGCGGGCTCGGTCGAGATACGCGGCCGGGTGGGCTATGTGCCGCAGAGCCATTCGGTGGTGTTCTCGTTCTCGGTGCTGGATATCGTGCTGATGGGCCGGGCCCGGACCGTGAAGATGTACAGCACCCCCTCGGCGGCCGACCGGGCCGCCGCCCGGGAGGCCCTGCGGCGAGTCGGTGCGAGCCATCTCGCCGGACGCGAATACACGGGGCTCAGCGGTGGCGAACGTCAGCTCGTACTCATCGCGCGGGCCCTGGTCTCCGACTGCGACACCATCGTGCTCGACGAGCCCGCCTCGGCGCTGGACCTGCGCAACCAGGCCCAGGTGCTGATCGTGCTGCGCGCCCTGGCCGACGAAGGAATGGCGGTGGTGATGACCACCCACCACCCCGATCACGCGTTGCATGTGGCGGAACGGTCCATGCTGATGGTCGACGCCGACGACCAGCGTGTCGGCCCCACCCGGGAACTGCTCACCGACGAACTGCTCTCGCGGATGTACGGCGTGCCGATCGTCACCGCCGATGTGGAAACCCCCAGTGCCGTGCGGCGGCTCACCGTCCCCGACTTCGGGCGGGGTATCGCGTGACGGTGCTGAAAGCGGTGATGGCGCCCCGCGACGGCGGCGTGTCCGGCGGTTTCCACGAGATCGACGTGTACGACCTGCCTCGCGTATGTACCGGAGAGGTCACCGGTATCTACTTCACCGGCGACGTGGATCAGGAGTATCTCGTCGAACAACGCCCGCTGCTGGACGCATTCGTCACCGGTGGCGGGCGCGTCCTGGTCAACGGCCACGTCCAGCGGATCTTCCTCGCGGGCCTCACCCGGTGGCGCAGACTCGACTTCCGAAACCCCGGGGACCTGGTACTGACCCGCCACACCGAACATCCGGTCTGGGCGGGCACCGATCCGCTGGCGTTCCTCTACAACACCGGGACGCCGGGCCCGCTGCCGTTCGAGGAACTGGAACGGATCGGCGTCGCCGGGTTCTACGGTCGCGGGTACTACCTCGGCCTGCCCGCCGGAGCGCGGATCGTGCATACGGTCGGTCCCACCGCCGCGCCCATCGACTACGACTATCCGCTGGGCGCGGGACGTGTGCTGGTGCACGGCGGCAACGATCTGCTGCAGTTCGCCGCCGCCGACCGCGGCACCGCCCGGCTGGGTCCGCAGATCGTGCACTGGCTGGCGGGCCGATGACCGAAACCGCCGATACCGCGACCGATATCGTCTTCCTGCACGGCGGCAGCCATGCCCAGCTGGCGACCCTCGCGGACCCGGCGCTCGCGCCGTACCGGCTCCGGCCGGTCCACATCCGCACCGCCGACCCCGGCGACCTCGCCGGTTCGGATGTCGTCGTGGTCTCCGACCGTCTGCGGCCCGATCTGCTGCTCCCGTGGGCGGAATCGATCCTGGAGCGACTGCACGGCGGCGCGACGGTCCTCGTCTTCGGGGAGAATTCCAGCGGCGACTGGTTGCCCGGGGTCCGGGAACAGAGCCGGCCCACCGTGTTCTGGTGGTGGCGCACCGGCGAGGACCACCGGCTGCGGACGTGCGCGGCCGGGCATCCGGCCTGGCGGTACTTCTCGCACCGGTCCGTTATCTGGCACTACCACGGAGTCCTGGAACCTCCGGAGGGCGCGGTCGGCCTGGTCGACCTCTACACCGAAGCCGGTGAACGCGACGGCTCGATCCTCTATCTCGACGAGACCACCACGCCCGGCCGTCTGCTGGTGACCACGATGGATCCCGTCTACCACCACGGCTCCGGCTTCATGCCCGGCGCCACCCAACTGCTCTACTCGGCCCTGCGCTGGGCCGTCTCCGGAAGTAGGAACCCATGCTGACCGTTCACGAATCGGGCACGCCGCTCGAATTCTCGTTCGACGACTTGATGAAGTACCACGGCACCGAATTCCCCGGCGGCGTCGCCCACGCGTACTGCGCCATGCGGCACGCGGTCTCCCTGCTCGGCGAGGTCGAGCGCCGGGAGGTCACCGTACGCACCGCCTTCCCCGGACCAGGCGGCCGCGACGCGGTGGAAATGGCGTTGCGCGCGGTGACCGGCGGCCGCTTCACCGTCGACCCGGCCCTCGCCGCACCGGACCGTGGCACCACCCTCGCCCGCTACGTCTGGGAATTCACCCACCGCGACACCACGGTGACCCTGCGCCTGCGCGACGCCGGATTCGTCACCGCGGAGTTCATCGCGCTCGGCGCCCGCACCGACCGCACCGCCGCCGACGACGCGCGGCTACGGGTGCTGAAATCGGAGATGACCGCACGACTGCTCGCCGGGCCCGTCGGCGGCGTCTACGAGGAGGCGCCGACACGCTGACCCGATCACACCGCCGTCACGCCGGTCCCCGGTCTACTGTCGGAAAGGCCCTGAACACTCGGGGGACCCGGCGGTGGGACCGCCCGGGCCGGTCAGGTGTTTTCCGCCTGCCGCGGCCGGGTACGCGCTCCTCATCGTCGGATCATGTGCCGAAGGAGGAGCCGGTTATGGCGGCCGAAGGTGTCGAAGGGTTGCGGACAGTCGTCCTGGACTGCCCGGACCCGTGGAAACTGTCCGAGTTCTATCTCGGGCTGCTCGGCGGGGAAGTGGTACGGGAGGAAAGCGACGACACCTGGGTCGCGATGGTCGACCCGCAGGGCCGGCGGATAGCCTTCCAGCTCTCACCGGAGTACCGGCCGCCGCTCTTCCCGGACCCCACGGGATCCCAGCAACTACATCTCGACATCCTCGTCAGCGATGTCGAGATCGCCGAACCCGCCGTCCTCGCCCTGGGCGCGAACTTCGTGGAGGCGGCCGAAGGTTTCCGGGTCTACACCGATCCGGTGGGTCACACCTTCTGCCTGGTCTGGTTCACATGAGCCGGCCGGCGCGGACCGCGTGAGCGCGAACGCGATCGCCCTGTTCACCCGCGACCTGCGGGTGCACGACAATCCGGTGCTCACCGCCGCGCACCGCGAGGGTGCCACGATGGTGCCGCTGTTCGTCCTCGACGACGCGATACTGAGCGGATGCCCGCCCAACCGCGCGCATTTCCTGGCGGCCGCGCTGGGTGAACTGGATGGCGAACTGCGCGATATCGGCGGGCGCCTGGTGCTGCGGCGCGGCGACGTGGTGGCGGAAGTGGCGCGGGTCGCGGCCGAAACCGATGCCGCGGTGGTGCATATCGCCGCCGACGTGAGCGCCTACAGCACCGGCCGCGAGCGGCGCCTGCGCGACCGCCTGGCCGCCGACAGGCGTGAGTTGCGGGTCCACCCCGCCTCGCTCACCGTGGTGGCACCCGGTGCGATCCTGCCGGCCGACCGGGATCATTTCGCGGTGTTCACCCCATATCACCGGCGCTGGCTCGAGGCCGACCGGCGACCGGCGTTGCGCGCGCCCCGCGAACTGCGGTTACCGCGTATCGCGGCCGGTTCGCTGCCCGCTCCCGGCGATCTCACCACCGAGCCGCCCTCGCCCGGGCTGGCGAGCGGCGGTGAGACCACCGCCCGGAAAATGGTGCGCGACTGGGCGTCCGGCGGTGTCGCCGAATACTCCCGCACCGGTGACGACCTGGCCGCCGACGCCACCTCGCACCTGTCGCCCTATCTGCATTTCGGCTGCCTCTCACCCGGGGAACTGGTCCGCCGGGTGGACGAGGGCACCGAGGGCGGTGCCGCGTTCGTCCGGCAGCTGGCCTGGCGCGATTTCCACCATCAGGTGCTCGCGGCCCGCCCCGACGCCACCTGGCACGACTACCGCGATCGCGCGATCCGGTGGCGCGACGACGCCCAGGCGGTGCGGGCCTGGACCGAAGGCCGCACCGGGTTCCCGATCGTGGACGCCGGTATGCGGCAGTTGCGGGAGCAGGGCTGGATGCACAACCGCGCCCGGCTGATCACCGCGAGTTTCCTCGCGAAATCCCTGCGGGTGGATTGGCGGGCCGGTGCGCGCCACTTCCTCTACTGGCTGGTCGACGCGGATATGGCGAACAACCAGCTGAACTGGCAGTGGGTCGCGGGCACCGGCAACGACACCCGCCCGAACCGCGTGCTGAACCCGCTGCGCCAGGCCGAACGATACGACCCCGACGGCGCGTACGTACGGCGCTGGGTGCCCGAACTGGCCGAGATCGAGGGCCGGGCGGTGCACCGGCCGTGGCGCCTCGACGGTGTCGATTATCCGGCACCGATCATCGAAGTGCCCGGGATGTAGTACTCACTGCCAAACGTCTACGGGCCCGGGAATCCCGGGCCCGTAGACGTTTGTGCGCGAACGACTCTCAGCGGGTCTTGGCGCGATACGCCTTCGCCAGCTGGGCGCGCTTACCTTCGGCCGCGGCCCCCAGTTCGCCGCCGCGACTCTTGGTGTAGTCCGCGAGCTCGCCACCGCGGTGCTTGGTGTAGTCGGCCAGCTCGGCGGCGCGATGCTTGGCGGCTTCGGCCAGCTCCGGGCCGCGGGCCTGGGCGGTTTCGGCCAGCTCACTGCCACGGTGCCTGGTGTAATCGGCGAGCTCGCCGCCGCGGTGCTTGGTGTAGTCGGCGAGTTCCGCGGCGCGGTTACGAGCCGTCTCGGCCCACACCGGACCCCGGTCCTGCGCGGTTTCGGCGAGTTCGGCCCCGCGATGCTTCGCGATATCCGCCCATTCCGAGCCGCGGTGCTTGGCCGCCTCCGCCCAGCCCGGACCCCGCCGCCGCACGGTCTCCGCGAGTTCGGCGCCCTTGTCGGCCGCCGTACCCGCCAGATCCTGGCCGCGCTCGGCGGCCGCGTGCAACTGGGTGCGCACCGCCTCGGTGGTGGCGCCGCGGTCGGAGCCGCCCAGCGGCAGCGCGCCGCTGACCCCGGCCCGGGCCCGTTTGGCCGCGCGCCGCCCCCGCCACCCCAGCGACGGCTTCCCGGCGGTATCGGCCGCCGCGATCATGAGCCCGCCCAGCAGGCTCATATCCTTCAGGAAGGCCGTCCGCTTAGCCGCCTTGCGCGCGGGGTCGGTCTCGGCCCAGAAGTTCTGTTCGGTGACCGTCGCGGGCACCACCGTCGCGGCCAGTGCCAGCGCCGCCGGACGCGGCGCCTTACCCAGCGCGAGCAGGGTGCCGCCCGCGATCTGGACGGCGGCGGTGACCTTGACCAGGATGTCGGGATCGGAGGGCAGGGAGCCCGCGATATTCGACGGCAGCGTCTCCTGCCCCTTCTGCACCAGGTTCGAAGCCTCCTCGACCCGCGACTGCGGATGCATCAGGGTTTCGACTCCGTTCGCGACGAACGTACTCGCCAGCAGGGGGCGGGCAAGCCGACGTATCAGCATGGTGTGCATCCCTTTCCTCGGTGTAACGCATCAGCAGCAGGTCACCAGGGGCAGTGACCCAGACTACTGGCGATCTACCCCGCTTTCGGCGCGGGAAACGGTCCGCGTCCGCCCGTGTCGCGCACGGATAACGGGGCCCCGCCCGCCCACGTGGTCATGGCATGGCTCACCATGGCCGATCTCACACCTGCGGCCCGGCCACCGCCGGTCGGCAGAAACCGCGGGATCCGTTGGGGTTTCGGCATCCGTGTCGTCACTCCACCCCGGCACGCACGGGCGGATTCGGGTCGTTCTCTGTCGAAGCACCGCCCGGATGTCTACCCTGGTCACCAACACGTCGGTTACCGCCCGGGTGGGCTATGCGAAGGCGGCACCGATATCACTCCGTTACGGAGGCTTGCCCGTAGTGGCGTAACCGCCGCTTCCGCACGTAACCGGAAGGATTCATGACATGAGCAGCGTGGTCCCCGATCGTGAGGCCACCGATGCCGCTCTGGGGCTCGCGGTTCGCGCGCCGTCGGTCCACAACACCCAGCCGTGGCGCTGGCGAACCACGCCGGACGGCATCCAGCTCTTCGCCGATACCGCGCGTCACCTCCCCGCCACCGACCCGCATCGCCGCTCCCTGATCGTCAGCTGCGGCGCCACCCTCCATCACCTGCGCGTGGCGCTGGCCGCCACCGGCTGGGCGAGCACCGTCGAGTACCTGCCGGACCCGGCCGACCCCACACATCTCGCCACCCTCTCCACCACGCGGCGCCCGCCCACCGACGACGAGATCGAGTTGGCCGCCGCCATCCTGCTGCGCCGCACCGACCGCCGCCATTACATACCGCGCCCGGTACCGGCCGGGCATATCCGCGCGATCTCGTCGCGGGTGTCGGCATGCGGGGCGGCGGTCCGCCAGGTGCCGGACCAGTTCCTGCCCCGTCTGGCGGCCCCGATGCGCCGGTCCGCCGCCCAGCACGCCACCGACCGGGCCTACCAGGACGAGATAGCCCGGTGGAGTGGCCCCGACCGCGTGCACGACGGCGTCCCCTCCCGTAACGCGCCCGCCCCCTTCCCGGCGGGCGAGATACCGGTGCGCTCCTTCGCCGAACCCGCCCTGATCGACCCGCGCGACCGGCCCGACGCGGCCCTGTGGCTGGTGGTCGGCACCGCCCACGACGACCGCCTCGCTCAGCTGCGCGCCGGGGAAGCGGTCAGCGCCCTGCTACTGACCGCCACCGGCCTCGGCCTTGCCACCAGTCTGCAAACCGAACCCCTGGGCCTGCCCGAATTGCGTGGCCAGATCCGCACCGGCCTGCTCCACGACTGCGCCTATCCGCAGGCCATGGTCCGTGTCGGCTGGAGCCCGGCCGACGCCGCCCCGCTGGCCGAGACACCGCGCCGGCCCGTCGCGGAAGTTCTCGAGGTCTGCGGGGCCCGCCCGGTCGGCGCCGGCGCCGAAGTGGGATCGGCTCAGTAGCCGCGCCCGGTCTCGACGATCGCCAGCAGCGTCCGCCCCGCGGCGAACCGGGCTACATTCTCCGCCACATGGTCGGCGAGGAATCCGGTGAGCCCGGTCCCCGGGTTGGCCAGATGCGGTGTGATCAGCGCATGGGGCAATGTCCATAGCGGATGGCCGTCGGGCAGGGGTTCCGGATCGGTCACGTCCAGTGCCGCCCCGCCGATGGTCCCGGCCCGGAGCGCGGCGACCAGGGCCTCGGTATCGATCAGCGATCCCCGCGCGATGTTCACCACCCACGCCGTCGATTTCATGGCCGCCAGCGCCTCCGCGTCCACCAGCCGCGCGGTCTCCGCCGTCGCCGGGGCCGCCACCACGAAATGATCGGCGCGCGACCAGAGTTCGGCGGTCCGGTCCGCGCTCACCGTTTCCGCCGCGCCCGGCACCGGCGTACCCGACCGGGTCACCGCCAGCACTTCCGCGCCGAACGCGGTCAGCAGCGGAATCATCGCCCGCCCGATACCACCGCAGCCGATGATCGCCACCGTCGCGCCGTGCAGCGTCCCGACCGCCGGGTCGAATTCCGCCTTCCGCCACGAGGTGGCCCGCGCCTGCCCCGGCAGTGCCCGCACCCCCGCCAGCAGCAGCATCACCGCGTGCTCGGCCACATTACGCGCATACGCCCCCGCCGCCGATGTCCACACCCGCCGCTCGTCGACGAGCCCCGCCGCCAGCCACCGCTCGATTCCCGCGCTCGGCAACTGCACCCACCGCACCGCATCCGGCAGACGTTCCGGAAAGGTATCCGGCCCCGCCGCCCACACCAGCCCTTCCGCCTGCTCGAGCGGGACCAGCACGCCACCTCCGCGTTCGATACCCCGGGCGAGGGTCGAGTCGTAGTCCGGGCCGAGATGAATCCGAGGCGCTGCGGTATCGGGCACAGTTCAATTCCTTGTCGCGAAAAACGTACGGCGCGCGAACGCCGTGCTGTCACCGGCTGCGAACCCCGTCGTCCACGACCGCATTCTCCCTCCCCGGATCAGGCCGAGGCCGCGCCCCGCACCCCGGCGACCACCCCGCCGTCGACCAGCAGGTCCACACCGGTGATGAAACTCGCCCCCGGCCCGAGCAGGAAGACCGCCGCCTCGGCGATATCGTCCGGAGTGCCGAGCCGTCCGGTCCCCGACATCTCCACCATCGCACGCATCCCGGCGCCGGACTCACCCGCCAGCTCCTCACGCCCCATCGGGGTGGAGATAACTCCCGGGCTGATCGAGTTGACCCGCGCCCCCCGCCGCCCCCACGCCCCCGCGGCCGCCTGCACCCGCGCGAACTTCCCGCGTTTGGCCAGCGCGTAGGCCAGCCCCGGATGCGCGTCGCGGTCCAGGAACGGCAGCGACAGCAGTTCCGCGGCCGGCGTAGCCGCCAGCGCCGCCACCTGATCATCCGGCAGCGGCGCCAGATGCGCCGCCATACTCGCGATCACCACCCCCGCCCCGCCCTCGGCCACAACCTCCCCGAACGCGTCCAGCACCAGCGCGGTCCCCAGCAGGTCGACCTCCAGCACCGCATCCGTCGGTGCCTGTGTCGGCGACACCCCCGCGGTATGCGCGACCTGCGTAACCCGCCCCAGCTCCGCCGCGGCCCCCGCCAGCGCCCGCACCGACCCGGCATCGGACACATCCACCTGCCGACCGATCACGTCGTGCCCCTCCCCGGTGAGCACCTCGACCACCGAGTCCAGGTTGCCCTTGTCGTAATCGGCGACCAGCAGCCGCCGCCCGCCCCCGATACGCCGGGCGATCGCCCGCCCCATACCGCCGACCCCGACAACAACCGCCACATCGCGTCCCACCGGGCACTCCTCACCACATCGGTCACCTTGCGCACCTCAATCTACCGACCGGTCGACCGGTCGAGGCACGAACGCCGCACCGGACCGTCGACTCCGCGAATATCCGCAGGTAGACCCCGCGATTTTGCCCCGGTGACGCGATCCGATACTCTTGCTGAGCACACCGGTCCGGGTGGCGGAATGGCAGACGCGCTAGCTTGAGGTGCTAGTGCCCTTTATCGGGCGTGGGGGTTCAAGTCCCCCTCCGGACACGACCACTACGCCCACGGGCGGTTGGGGGAGAGCTTCGGCATCGACCGTCCGTGTGGTGTGGTCGAAGGTGAGTTTCAGGCCGAGGCGGCGGTATACCTCCTGTTTTTCGCCTGGTTCTGCTGTGCGGAGTACCGGGGTCAGGCCGCCGAAGGCGTCAATTTGTCGTTCTATTTCTTTCTTGCTCAGCTTTCGCTGGGTGCCTTGCGTGGCTTCCAGTGCCGCTATCTGGGCGGTGACGAGTTCTCGTTGGTGTTGGACTTCCTTGATCCAGGTCGCAACCACAGCCGGGTCGGTTCCGGCTTCCAGTGCGGCGCGGTATCTGTTCAGTTTCTGGTCGAGTTCTCGGAGTGTGCTTTGTGCGGTGTCCGAGGCAGGGGCAGTGTCGGGTTGGACCTGTTCGAGCATGGTGAGTGAGTGTTCGATGTGTGAGGTTGCCCCGGTCTTCCGGACACCGACGGTGAGGCGAGATACTCGCCTCCGAGAGGAGTCTGGATGCCTGCAGCACACCCGCCGGAGTTCCGGCAGCGCGCGATCGAGCTCGCCCGAACCAGCGACAAATCGGTCGGACAGGTCGCCAAGAGCTTGGGGATCTCCGAGTCGTGTCTGCGGAACTGGCTCGCCCGCGCCGAGGTCGATGAAGGCAAACGCGACGGCGTGACCAGTGTCGAGCGTAAGGAACTGGCCGAGTTGCGGCGGAAGAACCGCCAGCTCGAGCTGGAGAACGAGGTCCTGCGCAAGGCGGCAGCCTACTTCGCCCGGGAGAACGTCCTCCCAAAATAGTGTTCCCGGTGGTCACCGAACTGGCCGAAGCCGGCGTGCCCGTCACGGTGTCGTGCCGTGTCCTGGGCGTGTCGACCTCCGGGTACTACGAATGGAAACAACGCGGCACCTCGGCGCGAGCACGCGCTGATACCGAGCTGACCACGACGATCACCGAGATCCACACCGCCTCACGCGGCACCTACGGTGCGCCACGAGTGCATGCCGAGCTGCGGCTCGGCCTCGGTATCCGGACCGGCCGCAAACGGGTTGCCCGGCTCATGCGCTGTGCGGGGTTGCAGGGTGTGTTCCGGCGGCGGCGACGCGGATGCACGGTCGCCGATCCCCGGGCCGATCCACATCCGGACCTGGTCAACCGGCGGTTCATCGCCGATGTCCCGGACCGGTTGTGGTGCATGGACGTCACCCAGCACCGCACCGGTGAGGGCTGGGTGTACTGCGCGGTTGTGCTCGACGCGTTCTCCCGCCGGATCGTGGGCTGGTCGATCGCCGATCACCTGCGAGCCGAACTGGTCTGCGATGCCCTCGACATGGCACGCTGGCGCCGCCGGCCACCAGCTGGGCAGACCATCGCCCATTCCGATCACGGAGCGCAATACACCAGCTGGGCTTTCGGCCAGCGTATCCGCACTGCGGGCCTGCTCGGTTCGATGGGAACGATCGGGGACTGCTTCGACAACAGCATGGTCGAAAGCTTCTTCGGCACAATGCAACTCGAACTGCTCGACACACAGCACTGGATGACCCGGCAGGAGTTGGCGAACGCGATCTTCGACTACATCGAAGCGTTCTACAACCCGATCCGGCGGCACTCCAGAATCGGGATGCTCAGCCCCGTACAGTACGAACTGGCTCACACCGCCGCCGAACCGGCGGCGTAGCCACCACACCCAAACCGTCCGGGGATATGCGGGACCAGCCCGGCGCCGGCGCACAGGACGAGC